>JAIYAB010000419.1 GCA_027489275.1 Hyphomicrobiales bacterium | reverse complement strand
CTGCCGATAGACATCGAGTTCACGGAGCGCAAGCCCCGCGCGCTCGGGGCCTCGGTCGCCTATTCGACGATCGACGGGCCGGAGCTGCGCACCTACTGGACGCATCGCAACCTGTTCGGCGGCGCCGAGACGCTGCGCCTGGAGGCGTCGCTGTTCTACGCGACGCCGTGGATCGGCAGCGAGGACCGCGGCGTCACCGACTTCGGCATCGACGACCTCGGCGGCCGGTTCGCCGCCACCTTCGTGAAGCCGGGCCTGTGGAACACGCGCAACGACCTGCTGGCCTCCGCGCTGGTGGAGCGCAACCGCACCGTCGGCTACACCGTGCGCCATGCCGGCGGCGACCTCGGCCTTCGCCACCGCTGGTCCGACAGGGCCTCGGCGCAGGCTGGCCTGCGTTTCGACCGCGGCCAGACCAGCGATCCGCTCGGGCAGATCACCTACACCCTCGTCGGGATCCCCGTGTCGGCGACCTTCGACACGACCGACAACCTGCTGGACCCGACGCGCGGCTACCGATTCACGGCGGCGGTGACCCCCTATCCGGCGGCACTGGGATCGACTGTGAACATGACCGTGGCCCGCGCCACCGGCACGACGTACTACGCCATCGACGAGGATGCCCGCTACGTGCTCGCCGGCCGCGCCAGCCTGGGCGCCGTCGTCGGGCCGGACCTCGACGAGATCCCCTCGAACTATCGCTTCTACGCGGGCGGCGGCGGTTCGGTGCGCGGCTACCGCTACCAGAGCCTGTCGCCGCGGATCAACCGCACGCCGATCGGCGGGCGGAGCATTTTCGAGGCGTCGTTCGAGGCGCGCATCAAGATCACCGACACGATCGGCATCGTGCCTTTCGTCGACACCGGCATGGCCTTCGACGACGCCTTCCCGGACTTCGACAGCCAGTTGCAGACGGCGGTCGGCCTCGGGCTGCGCTATTACACGGCGATCGGCCCCATCCGCGTGGACGTGGCCGCGCCCATCAACCGGCGTCCCGGCGACCGGCCCGTGGCGCTCTATATCAGCATCGGGCAGGCTTTCTGATGGAACGGCAGCGTCCGACGACCCACAATGGTCCGCCCCTGCCGCCGCAGCGCCAGGGCTGGGGTTTCGCGCGCCGCGCGCGCCTCGCAGCCGCGGGACTGGGGCTTGCGCTGGCGGCGTCCGTCCCGGTGCTGGCGCAGCAGGGCGAGCAGGGCACGCTCGCCGGCATGATCTCCTGGGCGCTGTCGACGCCGGAAAACCGCGTCAGCGTCGGCGCCGTGGAGGGCGCGCTGTCGTCGGTGGCCACCATCCGCGACATCAAGGTCTCCGACCGCCGCGGCGTCTGGCTGTCGGTGGACCAAGCCAGGATCGACTGGAGCCGCCTCGCGCTGTTCAACCGCCGCCTCGACGTGAACACGCTCGAGATCGGCCGCATGGAGATTTCCCGCCGGCCGGAGGCGGAGGAGGCCGCCGCGGCTTCCGCCGCCGAGGCGCCCGCCTTGCCGGAGCTCCCGGTCAAGGTCATCGTCCGGTCGTTCCAGCTGAAGGAGCTCGTGCTCGGCGAACCGGTGATCGGGACGGCCGCCCGCATCGGAGCCAGCGGGTCCACCGTGCTGGGCACGCCGTCGGAAGGGTTGTCGCTGAACTTCCAGGCCAGCCGGCTCGACGCCGCCGGGCGCTTCGCCGCCGTGCTCGCCTATGCGCCGCAGAGCGGCCAGCTCGACCTGACGGTGAACCTCGACGAACCGTCCGGCGGCCTGCTGTCGCGGACGGCAGGGCTTGCCGGCGAACCGCCGATCCGCCTCGCCCTCGAGGGCAAGGGGCCGATCGACTGCTGGGCGGCGACGCTCGACTTCCGCTCGGGGCCGGACGTCGACGCGGCGGGGCGCGCGACGATCGTGCGCGAGGGCGCGGGGCGGCGCGTCGCGCTCGACCTTGCCGCCCGCATCGCGCCGCTGCTGCCCGAGCCGATCCAGCCGATCTTCGCCGAGCGGACGGCTTTGGTGGGGGACGTGCTCGTCGGGGACGACCTCGGCCTCGCCATTCGCCGCCTCGATCTGACCTCGAAGGCCGGGCGGCTGGCGCTGTCGGGCACGCTGGACGCGGCGCGCAAGGCAAATCTGCGGTTGAACCTGCAGGCGCTTCCGACCGACGGAGCGGTGACGCGCGCCGGCGACGTCACCATCGGCCGCCTTGCTCTCGACGCCGTGGCGACCGGCGACATCGCGTCTCCGAGCCTGTCGGCGACGCTCGCCATTGCCGACGTCGTAAGCCCGGGACTGCGCGTGGGCGCCGTGGACGGACGGCTTTCGATCGCCCCGCCGCCGGCCGCGGGCGGCGACCGGCCGCTGTCCTTCGCGCTGACCGGCCGCGGCCTGCGCCCGGCCGATCCGGCCCTTGCGCGGGCGCTCGGCGACAGGCTGACAATGACCGCCGACGGGTCGGTGACGCCGGACTTCGTGCTCGTCACGCCCGCCGCCCGGCTCGAGACGGCGACGGCGTCGGCCTCGTGGGCGGGACGCATCGGCGCGCGCGTCGCACGGGGACGGGCGGAGGCCGCGCTTGCCGATCTCGGCGTGTTGTCCGATCTGGTCGGGCGGCCGCTCAAGGGACGGGCCCGGCTTGCCGCGGACGTGGAGGGCGACCCCGGCCGTTATCGTGTCGCGGCGAAACTCGACGGCAACGTCGACGGTCTTTCCGTCGGCGTACCCGCCCTCGACCGTGTGCTCGGGGGACGGCTGGCGCTGACCGGCACGGTGAACCGGCTGCCGGGCGGCGTGGGCTTCGACGGCTTCCGCCTCGCCGGGAGCCACGCGACACTGGCGCTCGACGGGCCGGCGACGAGCGGGGCGGCCGACCTGCGAGCCAGCCTCGACATCGCGGATCTGCGGCGCGCCGAGGCGAAACTGTCCGGGTCGCTCGCCGTCCGCGCGCAACTCACCGGATCGCTGATGCAACCGGACGTCGATGCCACGGCCACGGTCCGCGGTTGGGCTGGCGGCGGTCCGGAGCCTCGCGTCGCGCTCAAGGGCCGCCTCGGCGAGCGGATCGACATCGCCGCGACGCTTCAGGCGATCCCGCTGGCGCTGTCGGCGCTCGTCGCGCCCGACCTCGGGCTGTCCGGCACGCTCGACGGGAGCCTCACCGCGGCCGGGGATCCTGCCGCGCCCGAGGGCGCCTACCGCATCGCCGCGACGCGGGTAACGGCCCGGGCGGCGGCCCAGGCGGGGCTGCAGCCGGCGGAGGTGCGCGCCGAGGGCCGCCTCTCGGGCGGGCGCGCCACCGTTGACGCCTCTCTCGCCCTGCCGAAGGTCGGCACGCTGCGCGCGACCGGCTCTGCGCCGCTGCGCGAGGGCGCGCTCGATCTCGCCGTGCGCTGGCCGGTGGACCTCGCCGTCGCCAACGCCTTCCTCGCCGCCGGCGGACGGCAGGTGTCGGGCCAGCTCGCGCTCGACCTTCGCGTGACGGGCCCCACCGCCGCGCCGCGCATCGGCGGCTCCGCGACGCTGGCGCGCGGAACCTTCTACGACCCGGTGGTCGGCATCCGGCTCGACGGCATCGCCGGGCGCTTCGTCGCCCAGGGCGATGCGATCGTGATCGAGACCCTTTCGGCGGCCACCCGAAACGGCGGGCAGATCAGCGTCGCCGGGCGCGTGTCGACCGACGTGGCCGCCGGGCTCCCGGCCGACCTGCGGATCACCGGCCGCCGGGCGCAGGTGCTGTCCAGCGACGTGATCACCGCCACCGCCGACATCGCCATGACAGTGAGCGGCCCGCTGGCGCGCGGCCCCCGCATCGCCGGACGCATCGACCTGATCGCGACCGAGATCGCGATCCCCGACCGCCTGCCGGTGCAGTTGCAGCCGCTGCCCGGGACGCGCCACATCAAGCCGGGGCCGGCGGCGCAGGCGCGGCTGCGTGAGGCGCAGAAGGCGGCGCGCGAGCAGCAGCGCGGCGGCCGGCCTTTCGTGGCGACGCTCGACCTGACGGTGAGCGCGCGCAACCGCATCTTCGTGCGCGGCCGTGGCGTGCAGGCCGAGCTGTCGGGCGACGTCCGCGTCACGGGCACCAGCGAGAATCCGAATGTGCTCGGCGGCTTCGAGCTGCGCCGCGGCGACATCACGCTCGCCGGCCAGCGCATCACCTTCGTGCGCGGCAAGGTCGCCTTCACCGGCGACCTGACGCCGACCATCGATTTCCTCGCGCAGACCCAGGCGGCGGAGGTGACGGCGCAGATCGCGGTGACGGGGCGCGCGGCGGAGCCTCAGTTCGTGATCTCCTCGCAGCCGCCGCTGCCGCAGGACGAGGTGATCTCACGCCTGCTGTTCGACCGGGCGACCGGAGGCCTCAACGGCCTGCAGGCGCTGCAGCTCGCCCAGACGATCGCGCAGCTCGCCGGCAACGGCGGTCCCGACGCGTTCGACCAGCTCCGCAAGGCGCTGGGGGCCGACAGCCTCGACGTCAGCGCCGGCGCGTCCGGCGGGCCGACGGTGGGCGTCGGCAAGTATATCAACCGCAACGTCCGCCTCGGCGTGAAGGCCGGCGCGACGCCAGCCGACACCGGCGCGACCGTCGACATCGACGTCACCCGCCGCCTGCGCCTGCGCGGCCAGCTCGGTGCCGACGGCGCCGCCTCGGTGGGCGGCGCGGTGGAATGGGAATACTAGGACGAAGGATGGCGCAGCTGCCCCGTGGTGCGTCCTTCGAGACGCGGGCTGCGCCCGCTCCTCAGGATGAGGGGCATTGCAGGGGAAGACACCGCAGAGCCGTCGTGGCGGTGAAGCGCTTTCGAGCGACCCGGGTGCTTCCTGAGGGGCCAGCTTCACCGATCCCCTCATCCTGAGGAGGCCGCGACAGCGGCCGTCTCGAAGGACGCAGAATGGCGCAGCCGCCTGGTGTGCTTCATTCGAGACGCGGGCTGCGCCCGCTCCTCAGTGTGAGGAGATCGGGGGAGAAGTCCTCGGGATGAGGCGATTGCCCCGGGGCCCGGCTCAGAAGCGGACGGTCGCGTTCTCGCCGGGGTCGGGGCGGCGGCCTGTGGTGACGGCCTTCACGTAGCCATAGGCCATGACCATGGCGGAGGAGGGGCTGTCCCAGTACTCGGCGACGTCGACGGTGACGCGCACGAGACCGAGCGAGGGGTCGTCTGGCCCTTTGGGAAACCAGACGCGGGCGGCCTCCGACCAGAGTTCCTTGGCCTTCGCCGTGTCGCGCACCACCTCCGCGCGGCCGCTGACCGACACGTAGACCTGGCTGCTCTCGTCGGCGAATGTCAGAAGGACCTGCGGGTCGCGGTCGATCTCGTCCACCTTGGGCGAGTGGATGTCTGTGAAGAACCACAGGTCGCCGTCGAACGTCGCCTGCGCCGTCGCCATGGGGCGGGCGTGGAAAGTGCCCGCCTCGCCGCGGGTCGCCAGCATCGCGACGCGGATGCCCTTGAGAAGCTCTGCGACCGTGTCGCGGGCCTCCTGGTCGGTCCTGGTATCCATGTGCGGTCTCCCTCGTGTCGCCGTGCAGGTGTCGCCGTGCAGGTGTCGCCGTGCAGGTGTCGGCGGGGCAACGGGCGCCGGCCCGGACGGTTCCATCGGCCGCGCCGACGCTTGGCGAGGGAGGCGGCGCGCGGTACAGGTGCGCGACAGCACGAGGAGCGGCTCATGGCAGGTACGACCGGCGACACGATCCGCCTCACGGCGAGGGACGGCTTCACCCTCTCGGCCTACCGCGCCGCCCCCGCCGGAACGCCGCGCGGGGGTATCGTGGTGCTGCAGGAGATCTTCGGGCTGAACCCCCACATCCGTAGCGTCGCGGACCGGTTCGCGGCCGAGGGATATCTTGCCGTCGCGCCGGCGCTGTTCGACCGCGTGGGCCCGGGCATCGAGCTTGGCTACACGCCGGCCGACGTGACCGAAGGCGCCGGCATCCGCGCGCGCACGACGATGGAGGGCGCGCTGGCTGACGTTCAGGCGGCCATGGCCGAGGCGGCGTCCGCGGGACACGTGGGCGTAGTCGGCTATTGCTGGGGCGGGACGCTCGCCTACGCCGCGTCCGCGCGGCTCGACGGCGTGGCAGCGGCGGTCTGCTACTATGGCGGCGGCATCGCCGGCATGCTGGCGGAGATGCCGCGCGCTCCGACGATCATGCACTTCGGCGCGCTCGACAAGCACATCCCGCTGACCGACGTCGAGCGCATCCGGCAGGCCTATCCGCACCTGTCGGTGTTCGTCTACGACGCCGACCACGGTTTCAACTGCGACGCCCGCGCCTCGTTCAACGCGCCGGCCGCCGATCTCGCCCGCGCCCGCACGCTGGAGTTCTTCGCGGACAAGGTGGGGTGAGGGCGGGGGAGGCTCAGGCGTCGGCGACCCGGTCGAGCCGCCAGAGCGAGGCGATGCCGACGAGGCAGGACGCCGCCACGACCATGAAGGTCGCCGGATAGCTGTCTGTCAGCGCGAGAACGATGGCGAAGCCGGCGGGCCCGATGACATAGCCGGCGAAGGTGACGAGCGTGGCGCCCGACGTCGCCTCGCTGACGCGTCCGGCCGGCGACAGGCGGGCGACCTCGGCGAGATGAACGCCGTTCCAGCTCGTCACGGTGATGCCGGATATGCCGGCGAGCACCATCAGCGCGGTGAAGCTCCAGTCCGGCGTGGTGGCCGCCATCGCCGCCACCGTCAGGCAGGCCGCGACGGCGTTGATGAAGAGGGTGCGCAGGCCCGAGCCCCAGCGGTCCGACAGCCAGCCGAGCGCGATCCGCCCGACGATCCCCGTCGCCTGCATCGCCGCGAAGATCGCCCCGGCCTGGACGAGGTCGAAGCCGAGGCGGTGGACGAGATAGGTGACGAGGAAGGCGACGAGGCTGCCCTGTCCGATGGAGAAGCAGCAACCGGCCACGGTGAGGCGGCGCAGGACGGGCGAGGCTAGCGTCATGCGCAACGGCCCCAGCATCGTCGCCGGGGAGAACAGGTGGCCAAGGTTCACCGGCTGGGCGGGGTCGCGCCCGACATCGACGGAGGCCCGGATGGGCTGGACGGCCAGCGCGGTGGCGAGCGGCAGCAGCGAGACGAGCGCCAGCGCGAGACGCCAGTCCATCCGCTCGACCAGCCAGGGCAGCGAAAGCCCCGCCAGCACGCCGGCCATCGGCACGCCGGCCTGCTTCAGCGAAAAGATCAGCGTGCGGTGCGCGACCGGCGCGTGGCGCAGCAGGATGTCGCTGCCGGCCGGCGCGGAGGGCCCGTAGCCGAGGCCGAGAACGACGTTGGCAAGCAGCACCCAGCCCCAATGCGGGGCGGCCAGCATGAGCACGCCGAAGCCGCCGAGCAGCATCCCGGCCTGCAGCGTGCGCACCGGGCCGTAGCGGCGGATCAGCGGATGGCCGATCATCAGGAACGCCATCGAGCCCACGGTGGTGAGCGCCGCGAAATAGCCGATCGACTCCTCCGGCACCCCGCTGGCGGCCGTGAGCACCGGGGCGATGGTGGGAACCAGCCGCCCAAGATAGGCGCTCGTCGTCTGCATGGCGAGCGTGGCGACGAGCGGCCAGACCCAGGCCGGCGTCGATCCTGCACGCTCGAGAGTGGTCACATCGCGTCCCTTCGACCGGATGGCGGTTCGCCGTGCCGGATCTCCACGCGGCGCATTCGACAGGCTGCACCGCCGCGCCGCAAGGCCGGATCGCCCCGGCTCGGGCGGAGGCGCCATGCGGTTGACGCAACCGTGACGGCTCCGGCTGATCGGATCGGCGCGCATTGGCGTATGTGTTGCATGGCTGTCACTGGACAAGCCGAGCCTTGGAACTATGGTCCCGGCAGCCGTCCCGCCCCTGGACAGGCGATCCGCGCACGAAGGTGACACGATGCACGCTGCCCGCAACGCCGCGCCGATTCCGGCTTTGCTCCTGCTCCTTGCGCTGGCGGCGTGCACGCCCGAGCAGCAGGCCAAGGGTCCGGCCGCCGCGCCGCCCCCGCCGCCGCCCGCGGTGGTGACGGTGGCTAAGCCCGAGGTGCGCACGATCGTCGACCGGGAGGAGTATGTCGGCCGCTTCGTGGCGACTGACACGGTGGAGATGCGCGCCCGGGTGTCGGGCTATCTCGCCTCGATCGACTTCCGCGACGGCCAGCGGGTCACCAAGGGCGACCTGCTGTTCACCATCGACAAGCGGCCCTACCAGGCCTCGTTCGACCAGGCCACGGCCGATCTGGCCCGCGCCCAGGCGCGGCTCGATTCGGCCTCGGCCGACCTCGTGCGTTCCGAGCGGCTCATCAAGGAGCGCAACATCTCCGAGCAGGTCTACGACCAGCGGGTCGCCGCCAAGCGCGACGCCGACGCCCAGCTCGCCTCGGCCGAGGCGGCGCTGCGCCGTGCCCAGCTCGAACTCGACTTCACGGAGCTGCGGGCTCCGGTGACCGGCCGGATCGGCGACCGTCGCGTTGCGGCGGGCAACCTCGTCACGGGCGGCGCGCAGGGCAACACGACGCTGCTGGCGACCATCGTGTCGCTCGACCCGATCTATTTCGAGTTCACGATGGACGAGGCGGCGCACCTGCGCTTCGCCCGCCTCCAGCGCGGCGCCGGCAAGAGCCGCGACGGGCTGCCGCTGGAGCTCAAGCTGCTGGACGAGGACGGGTTCGTCCATGCCGGCGCGGTGGACTTCGTCGACAACGTGCTCGACCAGTCGTCGGGCACGATCCGCATGCGCGCGCGCTTCGACAACGCCGCCGACCTGTTCACGCCGGGCATGTTCGGCCGCGTGCGCATGGCGGTGTCGCAGCCCTACGAGGCGCTGCTCGTTCCGGAGGCGGCGGTGCTGTCCGACCAGTCGCGCAAGATCGTGCTGACGGTGACGCCCGATAACACGGTCGCGCCGCGGCCGGTGACGCTCGGGCCGGCGGTCGAGGGGATGCGCGTGGTGCGCGCGGGCCTCAAGGCTGACGACACGGTGATCGTCAACGGCCTGATGAAGGCGCGCCCCGGCGCGAAGGTGAACCCGCAGCCCGCGGGCGCACCGCCGCCCGGGGCTCCCGGCCCGCAGGGAACGCCGGTCGGCCAGTCGCCGGCGCCCGGGCAGCCGCGCTCGTGAGCGCGGCCCAGGTCCGCGCGAGGGTGAGGGCGATGCCATGAAGCTTGCGCATTTCTTCGTCGAGCGGCCGATCTTCGCCTCGGTGCTGTCGGTGGCGCTGATGATCATCGGCGGGGTGTCTTACCTGCGCCTGCCGGTGGCGCAGTATCCGGAGATCTCGCCGCCGACGATCACCGTCAACGCGATCTTCCCCGGCGCCAGCGCCGAGGTGGTCGCCGCGACGGTGGCCGCCCCGCTCGAGCAGGAAATCAACGGCGTCGACGGCGCGATCTACATCTCGTCGAACTCGACGGAGAACGGCAACCTGTCGATCTCCGTGACGTTCGCGCTGGGCACCGACCTCGACCAGGCGCAGGTGGAGGTGCAGAACCGCGTGCGCGTGGCCGAGCCACGCCTGCCGGAGGAGGTGCGCCGCCTCGGCGTCACCGTCCGCAAGAACTCGCCCGACCTGATGATGGTCATCAACGTGCTGTCGCCCGACAAGTCGCGCGACGGCCTGTGGCTGTCCAACTACGCCAACATCGAGATCCGCGACCGGCTGCTGCGCGTGGACGGCGTCGGGTCCATCCAGGTGTTCGGCAGCCGCGACTACGCGATGCGCATCTGGCTCGATCCCGACAGGCTCGCCGCGCGCAACATGACGGCGACCGAGGTCGTCGGCGCGCTGCAGCGCCAGAACGTGCAGGTCGCCTCGGGGGTGATCAACCAGCCGCCGATCGCGACCACGGGCGCGTTCCAGGTGGCGGTGCGCACGCAGGGACGGCTGGTCAACCCGGACGAGTTCGCCGGGATCGTCGTGAAGACGGACCGCGACGGCCGCACGACGCGTCTGCGCGACATCGCGCGCGTCGAACTCGCGGCGCAGGACTACGCCACGAACTCCTATCTCGGCCGCGACGAGGCGGTCGGCATGGGCGTGTTCCAGAAGCCGGCGACCAACGCGCTCAAGACCGAGGCGGCGGTTCAGGCTGCGATGCGGCAGATCGCGGCCGACTTCCCGCCCGGCGTCGCCTACGACATCGTCTACAACCCGACGCGCGTCATCCAGGAATCGGTCGACGCGGTGCTGATGACCATCCTCGAGGCGGTGGTCCTCGTGGTTCTGGTGATCGTGCTGTTCCTGCAGACGTGGCGCGCCGCGATCATCCCGATCCTGGCCATCCCGGTATCGCTGATCGGCACCTTCGCGGTGATGGACGCTTTCGGCTTCTCGCTGAACAACCTCTCGCTGTTCGGCCTCGTGCTGGCCATCGGCATCGTCGTCGACGACGCGATCGTGGTGGTGGAGAATGTCGAGCGCAACCTCGCGGAGGGGATGAGCCCGGTCGAGGCCACCAAGCGGACGATGGACGAGGTGGGCTCGGCGCTCGTCGCCATCGCGCTCGTGCTCAGCGCGGTGTTCATTCCCGTGGCCTTCCTGACCGGCATCACCGGCCAGTTCTTCCGCCAGTTCGCGCTCACCATTGCGGCGGCGACGATCATCTCGGCGCTGAATTCGCTGACGCTCGCGCCCGCGCTGTGCGCGCTTCTGCTCAAGCCGCACGTCAAGGACGCCCGGCGCGGGATCGTCTCGACCGTGCTCGGCTGGCCGGTGCGCACGTTCTTCCGGGCGTTCAACTGGCTCTTCGACGGCATCGCCGCCGGCTATGGCTGGCTGACGGGGCGGCTCGTGCGGCTGGGGTTCCTCGTGCTGCTGGCCTATGCGGGGCTGGTGGGGCTGGCTTTCGACCAGTTCTCGAAGGCGCCGCGCGGGTTCATCCCGGCGCAGGAGCGAGGCTTCTACATCGTCGCGGTCCAGCTTCCCCCGGGCTCCACGCTGACGCGAACGGACGAGGTGGTGAAGCGGGCGACGGAGATCGTTCTGTCGACCCCGGGCTTCTCCAACGCGGTCGGCATCGTCGGCTTCTCGGGCGCGACCTTCACCAGCGCGCCCAACGCCGCCGCGATCTTCGCGCGCACCGACGACATCGCCTCGCTGGCCGACCGTGGCCTGACCCAGCAGCGGCTGGTGGGCAGCCTGTTCCAGCGGCTCGCGCCGATCCAGGAGGCCTTCATCATCCCCATCGCACCCCCGCCCGTGCAGGGCGTCGGCAATGCCGGCGGCGTGCGGATGATGATCCAGGACCGCGCCGGCCTCGGCTCGGCGGCGCTCGCCGATGCGCTGCAGGCGATGGCCGCGCGTGCCGCGCAGACGCCAGGGATAGAGCGGCCGTTCTTCACCTTCGAGACGCGCACGCCGCAGCTCTTCCTCGACATCGACCGCGTCAAGGCGCAGATGCTCGGCATCAACCTGACCGAGGCGTTCCGGACGCTGGAGATCTATCTCGGCTCGGCCTACGTCAACGACTTCAACTTCCTGGGCAAGACGTTCCGCGTCACCGCGCAGGCGGAAGGCGGCTTCCGCAACGACCCGGCCGACATCCTGCGGCTGCGGGTGCGCAACCAGTCGGGCGACAGCGTGCCATTCGCCTCGTTCGCGCAGGTGCGCGAGACGGCGGGACCCGCGCGCGTGCCGCGCTACAACCTGTATCCGGCGGCCGAGTTCGACGCCTCGACCGCGCCGGGCTTCTCGTCGGGCCAGACGATGCAGGCGCTCGAAGGCATCGCCCGCGAGGTGCTTCCGGCCGGCATGTCGTTCGAATGGACCGGGCTCGCGTACCAGCAGCAGCGCGAGGGCAACACGGGCGTCTACGTGTTCATTCTCGGCGTGGTCTTCGTGTTCCTCGTGCTGGCGGCGCAATACGAGAGCCTGACGCTGCCGCTGGCCGTCATCCTGATCGTTCCGATGTGCCTGCTCGCCGGCGTGGCGGGGGTGACCTTCCGCGGGCTCGACGTGAACGTCCTCACGCAGGTGGGCTTCGTCGTGCTGATCGGGCTGGCGGCCAAGAACGCGATCCTCATCGTCGAGTTTGCGCGGCAGCTCGAGGACAAGGGCATGGACGCGCGCGCGGCCGCGACGCAGGCCGCGCGGCTGCGCCTGCGGCCGATCATCATGACCTCGCTCGCCTTCATCCTCGGCGTCGTGCCGCTGGTCATCGCCAAGGGCGCGGGCGCGGAGATGCGTCAGGCGATCGGCACGGCGGTGTTCTTCGGGATGCTGGGCGTGACGGGCTTCGGCCTGCTGTTCACGCCGACCTTCTACGTGCTGTGCAGCCGGCTGGGGTCGCTGGGCCGTCGCAAGGCGTCGGATGCTGGCGCGGTTCCGCTGGCGCGGGGCGCCCAAGCCTGAGTGTCGCTCAGGCGCCGGTGGAGGCTTCGTCGATGAGGGGATCGGGCACGGCGAGACGCACCAGGGACGGCATGTCGGTGATGCGGATCGTGCGGCCGTGAACCTCGACCCCGTGCCGGGTGAGGGTGGCAAAGTTGCGGGACAGGTTCTCGGGCGTCATTCCGAGGCGCGAGGCGAGCGTGCGCTTGTCGAACGGAATGTCGAACTGACCGTCCTGCCCCGTGATGGTCTCCTCCCGGATGATCCAGTTGGCGAGGCGCTCGACGCTGGTGCGCAGCTTCTGGCTTTTCAGCTCCTGCACGACGGAGCGATACGCTTCCGCCAGTTCGAAGGCGATGGCCTGGGCGAAGGCGTTGTCGTCACCGAGGGCGCGGTGCACCACGTCGGTCGGGATCATCAGCACACGCGAAGGATCGAGCGTGCGGCCGGAGGTCAGCACCGGCTGCCGCTTCACGACGGCGGCGAGGATGAAGGTCGAGATCGGGCGCAGGACCGCGATGGTCGTCTCGCGATCGGCATGGCGCGCGAACAGCTCGATGGCCCCCTCGAGGACGACATAGAGAAAGTCCGGAACCTGACCGCGCTCGAACAGCACCACGTGCGGCGGGAAGCGCTGCAGGAATGCCGGTTGGACCAGCGCATCGAAGCGCTCGTCCGCCATGTCGCGGAACAGGGGAAGGTCCCTGATTGCTGCTGCGTCTGCGCTGCGCACTGCCGTTGCCTCTTTTATCGTCAGTTGACGGAAACGTGCTGCAGGAACACGAGTACCACGGTTTCGCGTCCTGTCATGTCAACTTAGGAACTGCGAACTCGCGTTTTATTGGGCCTAGTACGTAAGGTATACACCCTGCTTTTTTGTCGGACCGATCTACATCATGTCGCACAAGCCTTTGTGATATATCGCATAAAGACCGCTGGCTGGTCTGTCGGCCGCGACCGTGCAGGTGCCGCCAGCGGCAATTCCGACAAGTACGAGCCCAACAAATTTGTCGCGACTCCAACGCATCTGCCCGCTCCCGAGTTCCCGTGATGCATCCATTGAAATGGCGTTTCACAGGCCGAATTGTATGCAGTCCGCGACGGCGTGAGTCGCACCCCTCGGCAACCATGGAGTGTCTCCCTTGACGGTCCCCACCGCGCACCCCGAAGCCATTCCCGTGGGCATTCTCACGATCTCGGACCGTGCCAGCCGGGGCGAGTACGAGGACAAGGGAGGCCCGGGCATCATCTCGGCCCTGACGGACATCCTCGCGTGCCCCTGGCGCGCCGTGAGCCGGATCGTGCCCGACGAGCGGCCGGCGATCGAGGCCGCGCTCGTCGCGCTTGCCGAAGCGGAGCGCTGCTCGCTGATCCTGACCACGGGCGGCACGGGCCCTGCGCCGAGGGACGTGACGCCGGAGGCGACGGAGGCGGTGTGCGAGCGCATCCTGCCGGGGTTCGGCGAACTGATGCGCACGGCCAGCCTGCGCGAGGTTCCGACGGCGATCCTGTCGCGCCAGCTCGCCGGCACGCGCGGCCGGACGCTGATCGTCAACCTGCCGGGAAAGCCCTCGGCGATCCGCACCTGCCTCGACGCGGTCTTCCCGGCGATCCCGTATTGCATCGACCTGATCGGCGGCGACCGGTTCGAGACGGACCCGGCCGTCTGCGCCGCTTTCCGGCCGAAGGCGTGAACGCCCGCGTTGCCTTCGCGACGGCCCGGCGACAAAAGTAACCGCAGGCTTGACAATGATCCTATACCTTGTGCAAAGTGGAGGCTGTGCTGTCAGTTTCGTCATGTAGTGTATTGATAAATGTCGTGGTCTCCACCGGCTCGCCCGAAGCGTGACAAGACCAAGGCGCATGCCCTCGCGGAGGGTCTGCTGATCGCGGCCGTGCTGTGCCTGGCCGTCGTGACCGCGTCTCGCATCCTGACGGTCGAAGCCCATACGACGTCCACGGAGAGGGCGCTGTCGCCACTGTCGTCCGCGCGCTCCGTGACACCCTGAGGGACTTGGGCCCCGACGGCGGCCCATCCGGTGTGCCGGGTCCGACAGTCCATGCTGCACCGCCGTTTGACTTCGCGATTGCGAAAGCGCATACACACACCTCGCATCGCCAGCGGCAACGAGGATGCGTGATCCGCCACCCACGATCGGGTTCGGCCTGCCGCCGGCCGGGGCTTGAAGCCCCACCAATCCAAGACATCCCATGTCACGCGGGGCGTCCCCCCTGGGCCGACATGTTCGGCCGCAAGGACGCACGGGCGCATGCCTGCGCGATTCCGCAACCGAAAGAATGATCTTGACCGATTTCAACTCCCTCGGCCTCGCCGCGCCGCTCCTCAAGGCGCTCGCGACCGAGAACTACGTCACGCCCACGCCCGTCCAGGCGCAGGCGATCCCCCATGTCATGGCCGGGCGCGACCTGCTCGGCGTCGCCCAGACCGGCACGGGGAAGACGGCCGCCTTCGCGCTGCCGATCCTGCACCGGCTCTCCGCCGACAAGAAGCCGACGCCGCGCCGCGCCTGCCGTGCGCTCGTGCTCAGCCCGACGCGCGAGCTGGCCAGCCAGATCGCCGAGAGCTTCTCCACCTACGGCGCCAACCTGAGCCTCACCGTCACCGTGATCTTCGGTGGCGTGAAGATTGGCAAGCAGATCCGCGACCTGTCCTACGGCGTCGACATCCTCGTCGCCACGCCGGGCCGTCTGCTCGACCTCGTCAACCAGCGGGCCGTGTCGCTCGGGGAGGTCGAGACGATCGTCCTCGACGAGGCGGACCAGATGCTCGACATGGGCTTCATCCACGACATCAAGAAGCTGGTCGCGATGGTGCCGAAGAAGCGCCAGAGCCTGTTCTTCTCGGCGACCATGCCGAAGGACATCGCCGAACTCGCCGACCGGTTCCTGACGAACCCGGCCCGGGTGTCGGTGGCCCCCGTCGCGACGACGGCCGAGCGCATTGACCAGCAGGTGATCTTCGTCGAGACGTCGCGCAAGCAGGCGCTGCTGACGAAGCTGCTCGACGACCGCTCGATCGAGCGCGCGCTGGTCTTCACGCGCACCAAGCACGGCGCCGACCGGGTGGTTCGCCGCCTCGCGGCGGCCGGCATTCCCGCCGCGGCGATCCACGGCAACAAGTCGCAGCCGCAGCGCGAGAAGGCCCTGGCCGACTTCCGCGACGGCCGCAGCCGGCTGCTGGTGGCGACGGACATCGCCGCGCGGGGCATCGACGTCGACGCGGTGACGCACGTCATCAACTTCGACCTCCCGAACGTTCCGGAGAGCTACGTCCACCGCATCGGCCGAACGGCGCGCGCCGGCGCGGCGGGCATCGCGATCTCGTTCTGCGATGGCGAGGAGAGGGCGTTCCTGCGCGACATCGAGCGGCTGACGCGGCTCAAGGTTCCGGTCGCGCCGCTTCCGGCCGACCTGCCGAACGTTCCCGACGCGCCGCGCGGCGACAGCCGTGAGGACGCGGGCCCGCGCGGCCACAACGGCCGCGGCGCAGGGCAGGGCAGGGGCCACGGCCGACCGGCGCCGCGCGCCGAGGGGCAGCGTCCGCGCCACGAAGGCCGCCCCGGCGGCCCGCGCGGTGACGAGCGTCCGCGTCCCGCCCGCGCCGAGCAGGGCGGCGAGCCGCGCCGCGAGCACCAGCCGCGCCAGGCGCCGGCGCAGCCTCCTGCCGACATGCGGGTTCGCCCCTCCGGCAACCCCGGCGGCCGCATGGCCCATGCCGGCCCGGCCCAGGGCCGCAACGAGAAGCGCGGCTCGACGCCGAGCCAGACCGAGCGCGCCCGCTACGGCGACCGCGGACGCGCCGCCGAGGGCAGCCGCTCCGGCGGCAAGCCCGGCGGCGGCGGTCGCGGCCGCGCCTGGCAGGGCTGAAGCCCTTCGCCAGGCCCGCGGTCTCACCCGCGGGACTTTTCCATCGATGCGAGGCCGGGATCGTCGTCCCGGCCTTTTTCGTCTGTCTGCCGACTGACATGTCAGTTGCGCGGGTCGATCCGGCGCGCTAGCCTCCCCTCGTGACAGCGGAAGAACACGGCAGGCCGCAAGGCCCGACCGGGTCTGACAGTCCTGCATCGCTTCAATCGTTCCTGGGGAGGAACCATGCCCAACGACACCACGCGCACTCTCAATCGATTCGATGTCTCCCGCCGCACGCTGCTGAAGGCCGGGGCGGGCGTCACGGCGCTCGGCGCGCTCGGCGCCCCGGCGATCGTGCGCACGGCGAACGCCCAGTCGAAGTTCGACTGGAAGCGCTTCTCCGGCGAGAAGATCGACGTGATGATGGTGAAGAACCCGCGCTCGGACCTGCTGCAGAACGCCGAGAAGGAGTTCACCGCGCTGACGGGCATCACGGTGTCCTCCGAGCAGATCCCCGAGCAGCAGCAGCGCCAGAAGGCGATGATCGAGTTCAGCTCGGGCCGTCCCACCTTCGACGTGACGATGCTCGCGCTCCACGTCCAGAAGCGCCTGTCCTACAAGGGCAAATGGACCGAGGACCTGCGCCCCTACATCAGCAATCCCGAGATGACGAGCCCTGAGTTCGACTTCGCGGACTTCTCGAAGGGCGCGCTCGACTTCGCCACCCAGTCCGACGGCGCGCTGAACACGCTGCCGCACTTCGTCGACTTCTGGATTCTCTATTACAACAAGGAGCTCTTCGAGAAGAAGGGCGTCGCCTATCCCAAGTCGATGGACGAGATCGTCGCCGCCGCCGCCAAGCTGAACGACCCGGCGAACGGCGTGAACGGCTTCGTCTCGCGCGGCCTGAAGAACGCCAACATCCCGGTGTGGACGAGCTGGCTGCTCGGCCAGGGGATGGAGACGATCGACCCGGCCTCCGGCAAGCTGAACACCGACGGCGCCGAGGCGATCTGGGCGGCGGAGATGTACCGCAAGCTCAACAAGGACTTCGCGCCTCCCGGCACGATCGGCTTCAACTGGAACGAGTGCCAGACGACCTTCATGCAGGGCCGTGCCGCCATGTGGCTCGACGGCATCGGCTTCGCCACGCCGCTCGAGGATCCCACCAAGTCGAAGATCGTCGGTAAGGTCGGCTACGGCATCACGCCGCCCGGCCCCAAGGCGCACCACTCGGCGCTGTTCGGCGACGGGCTCGGCATCTCGCAGGGCTCGAAGAAGAAGGGCGCGGCCTGGTACTACGTGCAGTGGGCTGCCAACAAGCAGAACCAGCTCGCCATGCTCAAGGCCGGCGCCGGCTCGCCGGCCCGCCTCTCGCCCTTCGCCAACCCGGAAGGCACCAAGTCGTCGATCTTCTCCAAGGAGTATTTCGACTGCCTCGCCGGCTCCTCGAAGATCGGCCGTCCCGGCCTGCCGCAGATCATCCCGGTCACGGAGTTCCGCGACATCTTCGGCGTGGCGCTGACCAACACGCTGTCGGGCGCCGACCCGGCCGCCGAGCTGAAGAAGGCGACGGAAGCCTTCAAGCCGGTGCTGGCGAAGTCCGAGCAGGGCTGAGCCCCGACGACGGCCGGCCGGCGCGACGCGCCCGCCGGCCATCCTCCCCGCCTCTTCGCGCGCCTTCTCCCGCTCCACGGGGGAGGGACCGCCGGCGGCTTGCCGACGCAGCCGGCGCGCATGCGCCGGACCGATCACCGCAGCACACCAGGACCAGGCCTCCGGATGACGCAGACCGCCGCAGACGCCGCCCTTCGACAGGACGTCCCCGGACGCCCCGCCGGCGCGTCCCCGTCCCGCAAGCCCTACGACTTCTCGCGCAAGTACTGGGTCTTCGCGGTCCCCGCGACGGTGATCATCCTCGCCGTCATCGTGTTCCCGTGGCTCTTCACGATCTTCATGTCCGTGCAGGAATACAAGATCGGCGGCGGATCGGAGTTCGTCGGGCTGGAGAACTACCGCACGCTGGCGCAGGACGAGCGGTTCCTGGATTCCATTCGCATCACCTTCATCTTCACGGTGCTGGCGGTGGTGATCCCGGTGTTCCTCGGCACGGCAGCGGCCTTGGTCTTCCACCGCGAGTTCCCCTACCGCGGCGTGCTGCGCACGATCTTCGTCATGCCGATGATGGCGACGCCCGTGGCGGTGGCGCTGGTGTGGAAGATGATGTTCCACCCGCAGCTCGGCGTGCTGAACTACATCCTCAGCCTGTTCGGCATCCCGCCCAGCGCCTGGGTGTTCAGCCCGGAAACGGTGATTCCCACGCTGGTCATGGTCGAGGTGTGGCACTGGACGCCGCTCGTGATGCTGATCGTGCTGGGCGGCCTCGCCGGCCTGCCGCGCGAACCCTACGAGTCGGCGGTGATCGACGGCGCCAATGGCTGGCACATGTTCCGCTACATCACGCTGCCGCTGCTGTGGCCCTAAATCATGATCGCGCTGATCATCCGCACGATCGACGCGCTGAAGGTCTTCGACATCATCTTCGTGATCTCGGAGGGCGGGCCGGGGACGGCGTCGGAGACGCTGAACATCTTCCTCTACCTGCAGGCCTTCCAGTTCTACAAGATCGGCTACTCGTCCGCGGTCGTCGTGATCTTCTTCGCGATCATCGTCGGCCTGTCGCTCCTGCTGCTCTATACGCGGCAGAAGTCGAAGTGGAACGCGTGATGGCCGCGCCCATGTCGATGGTTCACCCCTCATCCGGCCTTCGGCCAGCTTCTCCCGCAAGGGGAGAAGGGGTCAGCGCCCGGCGCATCGCCGGATTCGACCATGCCGGCGGTCGCGCTGCATCGGCCGCGCCGACCTTCTCCCCTTGTGGGAGAAGGTGCCCCGTAGGGGCGGGTGAGGGGGCTTTTCCAATACGAGGCTCCCGCCCATGAGCACGCTCACCCTCAAGCGCGTCGCGCTGAAGACCGGCTTCGCGCTCTCGGTCTTCGCACTGGTGTCGCCGGCCATCCTCGTCTTCGTGTGGATGCTCTCGCTCTCGTTCAAGAACGAGGTCGACAACACGGCCTGGCCGCCGGTGTTCATCCCCAATCCGCCGACGCTGGCGAACTACGTCGAGGTGTTCGCGCGCAACAACTTCCTGCTTTACCTGTGGAACTCGATCCTGGTGACCGGCGGCGCGGTCGTGGTGGGGCTGGTCGTGGGCGTGCCGGCGGGCTACGGCATCGCGCGCTCGAAGTCGGCGAAGTTCGCGATCCTGATCCTGATCGCGCGGATGACGCCGGCGCTGTCCTACCTGATCCCGCTGTTCATGGCGTTCCAGTGGCTCGGCCTCGTGGGAACGATCCCGGCGCTGCTGATCACCCACCTGGTGATCACCATCCCGATCATCGTGTGGATCATGATCGGCTACTTCGAGAACATCCCGCAGGAGCTCGAGGACGCAGCGCTGGTGGACGGCGCGACGCCGTGGCAGGGCTTCCGCTACATCGCCATGCCGCTGGCGCGGCCGGGCATGGTGGTGGGAGCGATCCTGGCCTTCATCTTCTCCTGGAACAACTTCATCTTCTCCGTCGTGCTGGGCGGCAAGCAGACGCGCACGCTGCCCTCCGCGATCTACAACGTCCTCACCTTCGAGCAGATCTCGTGGGGCCCGCTCGCCGCGGCGGCGCTTCTCGTCACGCTGCCCGTGCTGCTGCTCACCGTCATCGCCCAGCGAGAGATCGTCGCCGGCCTGTCCGCCGGCGGCCTGAAGGACGGATGACCACGATGCTCGCCCGCCGATATCACCGGAGTACCCACGATGCCTGAGACCCCCTCGCGCTTCGGCCTGTCCGTCGCGCTCGCCACGCCCTTCACCGCCGGCGGCGCCCTCGACTTCGGGCGCCTGACCACCCACGCCCGCTGGTGCGTCTCGAACGGCTGCGACAGCGTCACCGTCTTCGGCACGACAGGCGAAGGCGCGTCGGTGGGCATCGCCGGCCGGCAGCAGGTGTTCGGCGCGCTGAAGGGCGCCGGGTTCGACTTCCGCAGGCAGGTGCTGTCCGGCATCGCCGCAGCGTCCGTGCACGAGACGGTCGAGCAGTGCCGCGCCGCCTACGACGCCGACTGCCGCGGCCTGCTGCTGACCCCGCCCTTCTACTTCAAGGGCGTCTCCGACGACGGGCTGCACGCCTGGTTCGCCAAGGTCTTCGACGCGCTGGGCGGCAAGGCCCGCGACGTCATCCTCTACCACATCCCCTCGGTGACGGCGGTCGGGATCAGCCCCGAGCTCATCGCCCGGTTGCGCAAGAGCCATCCGGGCGTCGTGATCGGGGTGAAGGACTCCTCCGGCGACGCGGACAACACGCAGCGCCTCCTCGCCACCCATGGCGACCTCGCCATCCTCGTGGGCGACGAGCGCCAGCTCGCCGGTGCCGTCCGCAAGGGCGCGCAAGGAACGATCTGCGGCGTCGCCAACGCCACGCCGCACCTGCTGCGCCCGATGGCCTACGAGGGCGTCGAGGATCCGCGCGTGAACGCGCTGGTCGACGCCGTCGTGTCGCTGCCGGTCATTCCGGCGGTGAAGGCGCTGGTCGCGCACGTGCACCGCGATCCGGCCTGGCTCGCCGTGCGCCCGCCGCTCGACGCGCTCGGCGCGGCCGATGCCGCCCTCGTCGGCGCGGCCTACGACCGAATCGTCGGCGCCCGGGCCGCCTGAGCCGCTGCGATGGCCGGGCGCGGGGAGGAGGGAGAACCGCTCAAGCTGCGCGAGAAGGCGTACGACGCCTTCAAGCAGCACCTCCTCGCGCGCGACATCCTGCCCGGCCAGTTCGTCTCGCAACGCGAGCTCGTGGAGCTGACCGGGCTGCCGCTCGGCGCGATCCGCGAACTGGTGCCGCGGCTGGAGGCCGAAGGGCTGATCCGCACCGTGCCGCAGCGCGGGATGCAGATCGCCCATATCGACGTGCCTCTCATCCGCGACGCGTTCCAGTTCCGCCTCTTCATCGAGAAGGAGGCGATGGCGCTCTTCGTCGAGAGAGCGCAGGACGCCGCCGTCGCCGCGCTCGTCGAGGGGCATCGCTCGGTGCTGCAGCGCGCCCTGACGCAGGAGGTCACGCCGGCGCTCATCGCCGAGGCGCAGGCCGTCGACTGGGGCTTCCACGACAGCGTGGTCGACGCTCTGGGCAACGAGATCGTCGCCAAGGCCTACCGTGTCAACGCCATCAAGATCCGCCTCATCCGGCAGGAGCGCATCCGCATCCACGACCAGATCGTGGTGCCCGTGATGCAGGAGCACATGCTGATCATGGAGGCGCTGGAGCGCCGCGACGCGCCGGGCGCGGTGGCCGCACTCGTCGCCCACATCAACCGCGCCCGCGACCGGGCGCTGGGCATGGACGGCCGGGGATAGAGCCCATGGATGCAGCCGCCTCGCAGGACCTCACCATCATGGACCTCACCATCATGGGCCGGCCGGTGCCGCCGGAGCTCGTCGGCGATCTCGCCGAGACCGACGACCGTAGCCTCGGCGTGCAGCTCGAGGAGCGCGGCTATCTCCTGCTGCGCGGCGTGCTCGATCCGGCCGAGGTCATGGAGGCCCGCCACGAGGTCCTGCGCCGCCTCGCCGCGGTCGGGGAGATCGCCGACCCTCCGGAAGCCGCCATCGCCACGGGCCGGTCGCTGCGGGCCGAGCGGGAGCCGGACCTCGGCGCGTTCTGGCGGTCCGTGTCGGAAGGGCAGGCGCTGCGCCGGGTCGCCAACGGGGCGCGGATGCGAGCGGTGATGGAACGGCTCTTCGCCGGGCCGGTCGCGCATTTCTCGTTTCTGTGGTTGCGCGCCATGGCCAGCGGTCGCGCCAGCCCGCTGCACGTCGACCACCCCTACATGAACCGCGGCTCGGATCGGCTCGTCACCGTCTGGACCCCGCTCGGCGCCGTCGGCCGGCACGAGGGCCCGCTCTACATGGTCGAGGGGTCGCATCGCTGGCGCGAACTGCGCGACCGCTTCGAGGGCGTCGACGTCGACGCGCAGCCCGGCGCGGTCGGCCATTTCGCGGAACACCCGGTCGATCTCGCGCAGGCGCACGGCGCCCGCCTGCTGACGACGGCGTTCCAGCCGGGCGACTGCATGATCTTCGGCATGTTCACGGCCCATGCCGCATTCGACAACGCATCCGAGGGCGGCAAGGTGCGGCTGTCGTTCGACACGAGGTTCCAGCCGGCGCAAGACCGCATGGACGAGCGCTTCTCCGGGCCGAACCCGCCCGCCCATGGCGGCAAGGGCTATGGCTGCCTCTCGGCCGCCCAGCCGATGACCGCGCCCATGCTGAAGCGGTGACGCGGGAGATCCGCCGCTGCTAGGCCACCCTGGCCGACAGCATCGCCGGCGTGACCTTGCACGCGGTGGTGTGGCCCTCGCCGACCGTCACCAGCGGCGGGCGGCCGTTCCTGCAGGCCGACAGCGCCAGGCGGCAGCGGGGGTGGAAGTGGCACCCCTCCGGCGGGTCGAGCGGGGAGGGGATCTCTCCCTTCAGGGCGGAGAACGCGCGCTTGCGGGCGTCCAGCCGCGGCACCTCCTCCAGGAGGGCCTGCGTGTAGGGGTGCATCGGGCGAGCGAACACCGCCTCCGCGGGGGCGAGCTCGACGATGCGGCCGAGATACATCACGGCCACGCGGTCGGCGATGTGCTCGACCACGCCGAGATCGTGACTGACGAAGAGATAGGTGAGGTCGAGGTCGCGCCGGAGGTCCATGAACAGGTTCAGCACCTGCGCCTGGATCGACACGTCGAGCGCCGCCACCGCCTCGTCGCAGACCAGCACCTTCGGCTTCACGGCGAGCGCCCGGGCGATGCCGATGCGCGCGCGCTGGCCGCCGGAGAACTGGTGCGGAAAACGGCCCATCACCGCGGGATCGAGCCCGACGCGCGTCAGCGTCTCGGCGACGTAGTCGCGCCGGCCTGCGGCGGAGACGAGCCCGTGGACGACGGGCGCCTCTCCCACGATCTCCTCCACCCGCATGCGCGGGTTGAGCGAGGCCATGGGATCCTGGAAGATCATCTGGATGGCGAGGTCGGCCTCCTTGCGGCGGCCGGCCGCCATCGTGGCGACATCCTCGCCGCGGTAGCGGATGCGGCCCTCCGTCGGCGGCATGATGCCGGCGACCATGCGGCCCAGCGTGGACTTGCCGCAGCCGGACTCGCCGACGAGCCCCACCACCTCGCCCGGCATGATGGCGAGGTCGACGCCGTCGACCGCGCGCACGACCTGGTCCGACAGGCCGGCGCCCATGACGTTGGCGATCCGGCCGGCGAGGTCGACCTTCTTCACGAAGCGCTTCGAGACGCCCTCGATGGTGACGATGGGGGCGGTCATGCCGGCACCGGCTCGTCGACGACGGGATGTACGCAGCGCCAGCGGCGCCCGCCGGCGCCCTCGGTCGGGGACGGCTGCGCGACCCGGCAGTCCGCCTGGACGCGCGGACAGCGCGGGCCGAAGGAACAGCCCTCGGGCAGCCGCGCCAGCGACGGCGTCATGCCGGGGATCTGCGCCAGCCGCTCGCCGCGCCTGTTGCGGCTGGGGACCGAGCCGATGAGGCCGGCGGTATAGGGATGGCGCGGCGCGTCGAGGACGGCGTCGACGGGCCCCTCCTCGACGATGCGGCCCGCATACATCACCGCGATGCGGTCGGCGAGGCCGGCCACGACGGCGAGGTCGTGCGTGATCCAGATCAGTGCGGTGCCCATCTCCGAGCACAGTTGCTGCACCTCGGCCAGAATCTGCGCCTGGATCGTCACGTCGAGCGCGGTCGTCGGCTCGTCGGCGACGAGCACCGCCGGGCCGTGCAGCAGGGCGATGGCGATGGCGACGCGCTGGCGCATCCCGCCCGAGAACTGGTGCGGATAGGAGTTCAACCGCTCTTGCGGCGAGGGAATGCCGACCTTGGTGAGCGCCTGCGCGGCGCGGTCGCGCGCGGCCTTGTCGGAGACCTTCTCGTGCGCCTGGATCGCCTCGATCATCTGCGTGTCGACGCGCAGGACCGGGTTCAGCGTCGTCATCGGGTCCTGGAAGATCATCGCCACGTGGCGCCCGCGCAGCTTGCGCAGCTCGGCCTCCGACAGCCCGACCAGCTCGCGTCCCTGGAACCGGATCGAGCCCGCCGCGATCCTGCCGGGCGCGTCGATGAGGCCGAGGACCGCGAGGCCCGTGACGGACTTGCCCGACCCGGATTCGCCCACGAGGCCCAGCACCTCGCCGCGCGCGACCGAGAGCGTCACCCCGTCGACGGCCTTCACCAGCCCGTCGCGGGTGGAGAAGGTGACGGCGAGGTCGCTGATGTCGAGGACGGCGGTCATTCTGCGGGGTCCGTGATTGCGTGCGTCACTTGCTCAGCCTCGGGTTCAGCACGTCGCGCAGGCGGTCGCCGACGAGATTGATGGCCACGATGGCGATGACCAGCGCGACGCCGGGATAGGTGGAGATCCAGTACTTGCCCGAGAGCAGGTAGTCGTAGCCGTTCTTGATGAGGAGGCCGAGCGAAGGCTCGGTCACCGGCACGCCGACGCCGAGGAAGGAGAGGGTGGCCTCCAGCGCGATGGCGTGGGCGACCTGCACCGTGGCCACCACGATCAGCGGCGGCAGGCAGTTGGGCAGCAGGTGGCGGAAGACGATGCGGCTCTTCGGCAGAGCGAGGCATCGCGCCGCCTCGATGTATTCGCGGCTGCGCTCGACCAGCGCGTTGCCGCGCACAGTGCGGGCATAATAGGCCCACTGCACCACCACGAGCGCGATGATCACCTTGTCGATGCCGCGCCCGAAGGCGGCCAGCAAAACCAGCGCGATCAGGATCGAGGGGAAGGAAAGCTGCAGGTCGACG
>JAIYAB010000329.1 GCA_027489275.1 Hyphomicrobiales bacterium | reverse complement strand
TCGAGGACGACCCGCTCGGCGGGCACGATCCCTACTCCGCCTCCAAGGCCGCCTGCGAGATCGCGGTGGCCTCCTGGGCCGCCTCCTTCGGCGACGCCCTGCCGCGCATCGCCACCGCGCGGGCGGGCAACGTCATCGGGGGCGGCGACTTCGGCGAGGACCGCCTGATCCCGGATCTCGTGCGGGCCGATCGCGCCGGCGTGCCGCTCATGATCCGCCGGCCCGACGCCACCCGCCCGTTCCAGCACGTGCTGGACGTGCTCTCCGGCTATCTCCTCTTTGCCGAGGATCTCATCGTCAGCGCCGACGCGCCGGTGGCGCTGAATTTCGGTCCGTCCGAACCCGACATCGCCGTCCGCGACCTGCTGGAGCGCTACGGGAACGCGCGCGGGCGCCCAGTATCGTGGGAGCCCCTGCCCGGGCCGGCCTATGGCGAGGCGCCGCGGCTCGCGCTCGACGCGTCACAGGCCCGCAGCCGTCTCGGTTGGTCGCCGGTGCTCGCCGGGCCGGCGGCGCTGTCCGCCACGGCGCGGTGGTACGAGGCGTGGGCGCAGGGCGGCGACCTCGCCGCGCTGTCGGCGGACCAGATCGCGCAGGTGCTGGCATGATCCTCGAGCCGACGCCCCTGCCCGGCCTGTTGCGCGTGCGCCAGCAGCGGCACGGCGACGCGCGCGGCTTCTTCGCCCGCACGTTCTGCCTGCAGGAATTCGCCGAGGCCGGCGTCGCCTTCTCCCCCGTCCAGATGAGCACGTCCTTCAGCGTGAAGGCGCTGACGCTGCGCGGCCTCCACTGGCAGGCGGAGCCGCATGCCGAGACGAAGCTCATCCGCGCCACCCGCGGCGCCGTCTTCGACGTGGCGGTCGACCTGCGGCCCGGCTCGCCCACGCTGGGACGCTGGCACGGCCTTCGCCTCGACGCGGAAACGGGCGACGCCCTCCTCGTCCCGCCGGGCTTCGCCCACGGCCTGCTGACCCTCGCCGACGAGACCGAGGTGCTCTACGCCATGGACGCGCCCTTCGTCCCCGAGGCGGCTCGCGGGGCGCGGTGGAACGATCCGGCCTTCGGCATCGATTGGCCCTCGCCGCCCGCCGTGGTCGCGCCGAAGGATGCCGCATGGCCGGACTGGACGCCGGCCCCGTGACCCGCGTCCTCGTCACCGGGGCGTCAGGCTTCGTCGGACGCCACGTGCTCGGCCCGCTCGCCGCGGCCGGCGTCGAGGTCCACACCGTCGGTCGAAGCGCGCCGCCGACGGCCTTGGCACGGCACCACCCGATCGACGTGCTGGACGGCGCGGCGACGCGGGCGCTCGTGATCGCGGTGCGGCCGACTCACGTCCTGCACCTGGCCTGGACGGTCGAGCACGGCGCGTTCTGGACGTCGCCGGCGAATCTCGACTGGACCGCAGCCACGCTGCACCTCGCCCGCGCCTGCGCCGACGCAGGCGTCGAGCGCCTCGTCGGCGTCGGAACCTGCGTCGAGTACGACTGGGCCGACGGCGGCCCCCGGCCCCGCCGCGAGGACGACCCGCTGCGTCCCGGCACGCTCTACGGCACGGCCAAGGCCTCGACGTTCGCGCTGCTCTCCGCCTTCTGCCGGCAGTCCGGCCTCGGCTTCGCCTGGGGACGGCTGTTCCACCTGTTCGGCCCCGGCGAGGACGAACGCCGGCTCGTCGCCTCGCTGATGGCGTCCCTCGCCGCCGGCCGCCCGGCCGGACTGGCGTCGGGTCGGCCGGTGCGGGACTTTCTGTCCACGGTCGAAGCGGGGGCGGCGCTGGCGGCGCTGACGCTGTCGGACGCGGACGGCGCGGTGAACGTGGCCAGCGGCGACGCGGTCTCCATCGCCGATCTCGCCCGCGAGATCGCCGGCCTCGCCGGTCGGCCGGACCTGCTGCGCCTCGGCGCGAGGCCTGATCCCGCCGGCGAGCCGCCGCGGATGGTCGCCGACGTGACGCGCCTGCGGACCGACGTGGGCTTCCGCCCCTTGCGCAGCAGGCGGGAGCGGCTGGCGGAGCTGTGGGAGCGGATGCCGCGCCCGACGTGATCCCGCCCTCCCCCACTTGCCCCGCGACGCGCAATCTGCCACAAGCGCCGCCGAAGACGGGACCACGAGCATGACCGCCACCGCCGAGCGCATCCTCACCATCCTTCCGCCGGGCCGCCCCCTGCGCGGGCGCGTGATGCCGCCGGGCTCGAAGTCGATCACCAACCGGGCGCTGCTGCTGGCGGCGCTGGCGGCGGGGACGAGCCGGCTCACCGGCGCGCTGAAGAGCGATGACACGCGCTACATGGCGCAGGCGCTGCGCGACATGGGCGTCACCGTCGACGAGCCCGACGCCACCACCTTCGTCGTCACCGGCGACGGGCGGCTGCGCGCCCCGGCCGGGCCGCTCTTCCTCGGCAATGCCGGCACGGCAACCCGCTTCCTCACGGCGGCGGCGGCGCTGGTGGAGGGGGACGTCGTCATCGACGGAGACGCCCACATGCGCAAGCGGCCGATCGCGCCGCTGGTCGAGGCGCTGCGCTCGCTCGGCATCGCCGCCGAGGCGCCGACGGGCTGCCCGCCTGTGACCGTGCACGGCGCGGGCGGCTTCGCCGGCGGCGCGGTGGCGATCGACGCCGGCCTGTCGAGCCAGTACGTCTCCGCGCTGCTGATGGCGGCCGGCGCCGGCAGGGCGGCAACGGACGTGCGGCTCGTCGGCAAGGAAGGCTCGGAGATCGGCGCGCGCGGCTACATCGACCTGACGCTCGCGGCAATGGCGGCCTTCGGCGGCAGGGCGGACGCGATCGACGCCGCCACGTGGCGCGTCGCGCCCACCGGCTACCGCGCCGCCGACCTGCTGATCGAGCCCGACGCGTCGGCGGCGACCTATCTCTGGGCGGCCGAGGTGCTGACGGGCGGGGCGATCGACCTCGGCCTGCCGGCGACGTCCTTCTCGCAGCCCGACGCCCGGGCCTACGACCTCATCGCCGCGTTCCCGCACCTTCCGCCGGTGATCGACGGGTCGCAGATGCAGGACGCCGTCCCCACGCTGGCGGTGCTGGCCGCGTTCAACGCGACGCCCGTGCGCTTCGTCGGCATCGCCAACCTGCGCGTCAAGGAGTGCGACCGTATCCGCGCCCTGTCGTCCAACCTCGCGCGCATCCGTCCCGGCCTCGCCCGGGAGGAGGGCGACGACCTCCTCGTCGCCGCCGACCCGGCGCTGGCCGGGCAGAGCCTGCCGGCCGAGATCGACACCTTCGCCGACCACCGCATCGCCATGTGCTTCGCGCTGGCCGGGCTGAAGATCCACGGCATCACGATCCGCGACGCGAACTGCGTCGCCAAGACTTACCCCGGCTACTGGGACGCGCTCGCCTCGCTGGGGGTGGAGATCGTGGAGAGGGGCTAGACCCGCTCCAGCCGCTCATGCGGAAGCGGCGGCAGGGTCACGGTGATCCCATCGCCGGGCCGGACGTCGCCGCCGGTCAGGACAACGCCCATGATCCCGGCCTTGCGGATCACCTCGCCGTTCGGGCCGCGGTCGAGGACAGCGGCAAGCAGGCCACTGCGGAATGCGTCGATCTGGGCGCACGGGTTGCGCAGCCCCGTGACCTCCACCACCGCCTCGTCGCCGAGGCGTAGCAGCGTCCCGCGCGGGAGCGCGAGCAGGTCGATCCCCCGCGTCGTGACGTTTTCGCCGAGATCGCCCGGCCGCAGGTCGAAGCCGCGCACGGCCGGTTCGTCGAACAGCTCCGCGTGGATGAGGTGGACCTGGCGCAGGTTGGGCTGGGTCGGGTCGACGGCGACGCGCGAGCGGTGCCTGACCGTCTCCCCGGCATGGGCGTCCCCCTCGACACCCTGCCCCGCCAGCAAGCGGATCTGATCGGCCGGCGCCTTGCTGAAGCCGTGGCCGGGGCTGCGGTTCACGGCCTCGACCCGAGCGGATCGCGATGTCGTCATGCGGTGTGGCTTTCGGTGGCTTGCCCCGGACGCCCGTTCCTAGCACGGTGGCGCTCGTCGACGGGAGCATGAGGAGCAGTCGTGGCCACCGGTCTTTTCGCCTTGCTGGACGACATCGCGGCCATCGCCAAGGTCGCGGCCGCGTCCCTCGACGACGTCGGGGTCCAGGCCACCAAGGCGGGAGCCAAGGCGGCCGGCATCGTCATCGACGACGCGGCGGTGACGCCGCGCTACGTCGTGGGCTTCGCCGCCAGCCGCGAGATCCCCATCATCGCGAAGATCGCGGCCGGCTCGCTGAAGAACAAGCTGCTGTTCCTGACCCCGGCGGCGCTGGCGCTGAGCGCGTTCGCGCCATGGGCGATCACGCCGCTGCTGATGATCGGCGGCGCCTATTTGTGCTTCGAGGGCTTCGAGAAGGTGTGGGAGAGCATCAGCCCGCACGGCCATGAGCCCGGCCCCGACGTAGGGGCCCCCGCGCCGGCCGATCCGGCCGCCTACGAGGGGCAGATGGTGCGCGGCGCCATCAAGACGGATTTCATTCTCTCCGCGGAAATCATGGCGATCACGCTGTCGACCGTGCCCGAGGCGACGCTGTGGATGCAGCTCGCCGTCCTCGTGGGCGTCGGCATCGGCATCACCGCCCTCGTCTACGGCGCGGTCGCGCTGCTGGTGAAGGCCGACGACGCCGGCTTCGCGCTGGCCAGGAGCGAGAACGGGCTCGTGCG
>JAIYAB010000486.1 GCA_027489275.1 Hyphomicrobiales bacterium | reverse complement strand
GGCGCGGGGCGCCATGGCGGCTGCGCCTGCCCGGCGCTCCGGCGCTTGCGAACGCCTGAGGCCTTCTACTCGGGACGTGTTCTCAGTCGGGGGGATAGAGGCGGCGCAAGGCCCGGTCGAGATCCTCGAACTGGAACGGCTTCGTGATCCGCACCGTCGGCGGGTCGGCCGTTTCCTCCTCACCCGGCGTGGGCGTGAAATGGCCGGTGGCAAAAAGCACCGGGAGATCGGGCCGGATGGCGCGGCACTGACGCGCCATGGCGTCGCCCGGCATGTCAGGCAGCCCGATGTCGGTGACGAGCAAGTCAATGTCCGGCCGGTCCCGGAATGTCGCCAACGCATCCGCAGCCGTAGTCGCCTCGACCGTCTCGTGGCCGAGTTCGTCGAGGAGGTCGACGAGCGTCAGGGCGATGAGGGGCTCATCCTCGACGAGGAGGACGATCAGCTTGCGTTGCATCGTTGTCCCGGCATGTGCGGCGATATCCCGATCGATCTCCATACAAGGCGCGAGCGGGACGCCAGTCCAATCCGCGCCGATCATGAAGCGATGTGATCACGATCCCGACACGTCGTCGCGTACCCTACGGGCAGATCGCGGCAGCTTCTGCCCTCGCTCAGGTCCGGCGTCGTCGGGACGGAGAGGATCGGCGCGTCCCTCTGGACCCGGACCTCGCTTGTCCTGCGCTCCCGGCTGACCCGGCCGACGCGCGGGATCGCCGCGGCGGATGTTGCCGGAATCGGATTGGACATGGCGCATGGCCGGCCTCCTCTCGATGACAATCGACAGGCTCAACCGGAACGGGCCGCCTCGGGTTCCGTAGGCCGGGCGAAGAGGGGGCCTAGCCGCTGGGCGAGTTCGTCCGCCGTGAAAGGCTTCGGTAGCAGTTCGAAATCGTCCATGCCGGGGTCGCGCTCGATCTGGTGGGCGTAGCCGGAGGTGAGGAGCACACGCAGGCGCGGCCGTTGTGCGAGGGACTGATGCGCCAGGGTCCGACCGTCGGTCCCCGGGAGGCCGATGTCGGAGAAGAGGAGGTCGATCGGCCCCGTGCGGTTCACCAGAACCTGCAGCGCGGACGCCGCGTCGCCGGCTTCGAGCACCTCGAAGCCGAGTTCCCGGAAGGCCTCGACGCTGAAGGAGCGCACGGTCGGCTCATCCTCCACGACGAGGACGACGCGACGCTTCTCCGGATCGGGACGGCCGGGGAGTGGCAGCGGAACCGGGGGAGCGTCGGGAAGCTGCGCCTCCCCCCTGGCGCGCGGCAGATAGAGGCGCACGATCGTCCCCTTCCCCGCGCTGCTGACAAGGCGCACGTGGCCGCCCGACTGCTTGATGAAGCCGTAGACCTGCGACAGGCCGAGCCCCGTGCCCTGGCCGTGGGGTTTGGTCGTGAAGAACGGCTCGAACACTTTCGGCTGGATGTCCTCGGGAATGCCGACACCCGTGTCGCAGACCTCGACAAGGACCCAGTCCCCGGGCGGCGGGTCGTCCGCATGGTGCCCCTGCTCGCTCACGGTCTGGTTGCGGGCGCGGATCGTCAGGCGCCCTCCCCCGGGCATGGCGTCGCGGGCGTTGACGGCGAGGTTGAGGATGGCATTTTCGAGCTGGTTCGGATCGACGTCGACGGACCACAGGGCGGACTGCGTCTCGGCCTCCACCTGGATCGTCTCGCCCAGCGTCCGCCGGGTGAGGTCGGACATGCCGGAGATCAGCCCATCGATGTCGACGCGCTTGGGCGCCAGCGGTTGCTGCCGGGAGAAGGCAAGCAGACGCTGCGTGAGAAGGGACGCGCGGATCGCGCCCTCCTTCGCCAGGCTGGCCGAGCGCCGCGCGCGCGCGTCGTTGGGGCCGAGCCGACGCATCAGCATATCCAGGTTGCCGATGATGACGGTGAGGAGGTTGTTGAAGTCGTGCGCGACGCCGCCGGTGAGCCGGCCGACCGCCTCCATCTTCTGCACCTGCCGGAGCGCTGATTCAGCCGCCTCGCGCCGCTTCGCCTCCGCCTCGAGCTGCAGGAGCGCCCGCGCCTGGCTCTCGGTCTGCCGCAGCGCGGTCAGGCTGAGGAAGAACAGCCCCGCGGTGGCCGGAATGCCGATGGCGAGGTAGCCGGCCATGGCCAGCAGCCACTCGCCGAACACCGCGGCCGTCGGCGCCGCCGCGACCACCTTGACGGGATATCCCGCAATCGAGCGGTAGCCGACGAGTTCCTCCGCGCCGGCCTGCAGGGCGGACAGCTTCACGAGGCCGCTGTCGGGAGAATCCCTGAAGGGCGCGACCAGCGCGGCCGAACGCCTGTCCGCCGTGCCGTCGGCATCGCCGGCGCCTGCCGTCGACACGAGGACGGCGCCGTCGTCGCGCATCAGCGCGATGGCGAGACCCGTCTCCCGGGCCACGCGACCATGGAACTCGCGGTAGTAGTCCGGCTGGACGGATACGGCCAGTACGCCGCTGAATGGCCCATCCGCCGCGCGCAGACGCCAGCTGATCTGGAAGAACGACACGTCCACGACCCGACCGCGCAGCAGCTCGCTGACATAGGGCGGCCGCGGCTGGGGCGTGTGAACGCGGAAGTACTGGCGATCCTTGAGGCTGATCGGCGGGACGGGGTAGACCATGCCCGCCGCGAGGGGCTGCGCCGCGGCGTCGATCAGCCAGATGTCCTGGATCTGCGGCAGCGGGACGGCGAGGCGGGCCAATCGCTCGTTCAGATCCTTCTCCTGCGCGCGCACCTCCTCGTCGGTCAGGCCGCGGATGATCTCGTTGGCCTGCCCCGCCACGAGCGCATAGGTGTCGAAGGTGCGCAGGGCGTGCTCGTGCACGAGGTCGAGGGTGTGCTGCAGGGCGCGCTTGAGGTCGTGCTGGCGCTCCTGCCACGAGACCTGCGCCACCGCCACGAGCAACAGCGACGGCAGCAGCACCGAAAGCCACACGAGAATCCGCAGCAACGGGACCGCCGGCCCTCGGCGTTCTGGCGAGCGGACTCCGGGTGGGGGCGAAGCGGGCCGGTGGGGACGGACGGACGTGTCCTGAGCCATCCCGGGAGTGTCCCACAGGCGGGGTCCGGGACCAAGCCTCGGATGGTCCCGGATGCCCGAAGAACGGGCGGATCGCCTACCGGACGAGACCGCGGGCCGTGCCCTTCAGCATGCTTTCGAGCAGGTAGCGCTGGCGCAGGCTCTCCACCAGCTCCTCGCGGTCCATCGCGGCGCAGCCGGCGATGCCGAGGTCCTTGGCGAAGGAGCGGAGGTCGTCGAGGATGGGGTCTGCCACAGTGTCGTCGTGACGGCGGGAGCGGCGGGAGGGCGAGGTCGTCCGGGTCTGCAGTGCGGGCATCGTTCGTGCAATCCCCCTTTGGAGCGGCGGCCAGTTCGGCCGCGCCCCCAACGCGACCATGCACGGATCGTTCCATCCGAATGCGGCGATGGTGCATCGGCACTGTGGGGAACCAGCGGCATGACGACGCGTTCGCCGCAAGCGCCGGGCTTCGCCTCCTCGCGCCGATGGAGATCCGCCCATGACCGCCACCGACGCCGACGTACCGGCTTCCGCCCCCTCCGCGTCCGAGCCGCCGAACCCCCAGCCGGCCCCTTCGCCCGGACCGCAGCCGCCCCAGCCTGGCCCGAGCCCCTCGCCGGACAGCCCACCAACACCGCCCGACCTGCCGCCGCCCTTCCCGCCGGTGGAAATTCCCGCCGGTGATCCCGCGCCGACGATGCCGCCCCCGCTCGACCCGATCCCGCCGCCGCCGCGAGCGTGATTCAGACGTCGGCTGCGCGGCGGCGCTCCACTTGCACGCTGACGGTCATGCCGAGCGGATCGGCCCGCGTTCCGACGAAGCTGCCGGCGACCGGCACGGCCTGCGACGGGTCGCGCGTGGCCGCGATGCGGATAAGGGCATCGGCATCGACGACGCCATTGGTGGGATCGAACTCGACCCATCCGGCTCCCGGCAGATACACGTCGACCCATGCGTGCGTCTGCCCCGCTCCCGTCGCCGCTTCGCCACCGCCGTCCAGCGACGCGTCGTAGAGATAGCCTGAGACGAAGCGCGTTCCAAAGCCGAGGCAGCGCAGCCCTTCCATCATCAGCAACGCAAAATCCCGGCAAGAGCCGCTGCCCGTCGACAGCGTGACGTCGGGCGCGTTGGTGCCTTCGGTGTCCCTCGCGGCGTAGACGAACCGCGTGCGGATGGCGTCGTTGACGGCGCGCACCAGGTCGAGCGTGCCCATCGACGGCCCTTCGACGAACTGCCGCGCCCAGTCCTCGACCGCGCCGCGCGGATCCGGATAGTGCCGCGCCAGGAAGCCGCCGAGGTCTGTCCGGTCGTCCGCCGAATAGATGAACGGATAGGTCCGGGCCTGGTCCGTCAACGACAGCCGCTCCGGATCGCGGGGGTAGCGGTCGATGTCGAGAACCGATTCGATCGTCAGTTCGCAGGCGGGCTCGTCGAACGTGGCGACGGCCACGGAGTTGCCGAAAACGTCGTGGAACCAGCGGACGTCGGCGTGGGGCGTGAGCGTCAGCCCGGCGCGGACGAGCCGGAGGTCGTGGCTGTCGCGCGGGCGCAGCATGAGCCGGTGCTCGCCGAACGTGACCGGACTGGCGTAGCGGTAGGACGTCCTGTGGCGCACGGTGACTGGAAACACGGTTCGCTTCTCCTTGCCGTCGCACGCAAACCCGGGTCCGCAGCGCGGGTTCCTCTTGCAGCCAGCAGGACTGACTCCCCCTGCCGCCGCCCGCCCGCGTTCACGAAGCCGTGACAGAGGAACTCCGGCGCGGGACGCGCGTTCTGCCCTACACGATGTCGGCGGTGCGGAATGCCCCCTCCCAGCCCTCGGTGTCGGTGTCCTCGGCCCGCAGCGGTAACCCCGTTGCGGGCCGTTTTCTCGTGCGGAACCCATCGGAGCCGCCAGCGTTGCAACTTGACACAGAACGAGGGAGACATCCGATGAACTGGGATCGCATCGAAGGCAATTGGAAGGAAATGTCGGGCCGCATCAAGCAGCAATGGGGCGAGCTGACGGATGATGACCTGACGGTCATGAACGGCAAGCGCGACGAACTCGCCGGTCGATTGCAGCAGCGCTACGGCTACGCCAAGGATCGCGCAGAGCGCGAGATCGACGACTGGCTCAGCCGCAACCAGCCTGACCGGATGTAAAGGTCCGCCGGTCCGCCTCCCTCCCCGCCGGGGAGGGAGGCTGCCCATCAGGCCCTTGCAACTGACGGCGTGCGCGCCTCGTCGCACAGGCCGGGGCGCGACTTCTGGTCGAAGAACAGCGCCTGGCTGATGACGGCCTTCACCGTCTCCGCGCGGAACGGCTTGGTGATCAGGAAGGCCGGCTCCGGCCTCTGCCCCGTCAGAAAACGCTCCGGAAAAGCCGTGATGAAGATCACGGGAACCGAGGCGGCCGCAAGAATGTCGTTCACCGCGTCCACCCCGGAACTTCCGTCGGCGAGCTGGATATCCGCCAGGACGAGGCCGGGTTCGCGGGAGAGCACGGCGGCCTTCGCCTCGTCCCGCGTGCGTGCGATGGCCATGACACGATGCCCGAGACTCTGAACGAGCGCTTCGAGGTCCATTGCGATGATGGGCTCGTCCTCGATGATGAGGACGTCGGTCGACATCTGCTCGGCGATCTCCCGTCCCGCCTCGACGAGCAGATCCTCCACCTCGACCACGCTGCGGTCCATCGCACCCGCAACCTGCTCGGCCGAGAACCCTTCGACGCAGTGCAGCAGGAACGCGACACGGGCGGGCGGCGTCAGCAGGGACAGGCTGCGGCGGGGCCCGCCGTCCAGGCGGCCGCCCACGTCGGTGACGCCGTTCACGGGGACCGATCCCCACACTTTCAGGAAAGCCCGGTACAGTGCGACCCGCGGTTCCAGATCGAGACGGAAGCTCTCGGCGTCGGCAACCAGCGCCTCGAGCGTCGCGACGGCGTAAGCGTCCCCGCCCTGCTGGGTGCCGGCGAGTGCGCGGGCGAAGCGCCGCAGATATGGCAGATGCGGGGCGATCGCCTGGGCGATGGACATGCGGTGTCTCCTGTCGGGTCTCGGTCCGCGGGGGCCCTGGTTCAGGCGCCTTCGGGTCGTGCGGAAATGAACGGCGGGACCGGCTATGGCCGGAGCCGTTCCCACGGTAACGTTGCCGGCAGCCGGATAGTTCCCGATCGTCAGGAACCAGCTCCGGTGCACTGCGTTGAGCCCGGCGATGCGTCCCCGGGCTGTCAGCCATTCCCCCGGGCTGGTCCGACGGGGACGCGGAGGCAGCGATGAATGCGAAGAAAGGCCGCCGCTCCGGCGGGGCTCAAAGGCAAGCAGGTCAGGACATGAGTGAGCCCATCAACATTGCCATGTCCGCGCCCGTTGCGCCCCTTTTGTCGGCCGCCGGCGACGTGCAGTCGCACATCGGGCGGCAGCTGCGGTCGCTGTACGACTCGGTCGTCCAGCAGCCTGTGCCTGAACGTTTTCTCGAACTGCTGAGCAAGCTCGACGAAAAAAGCGGGGGGAAAAAGGATCAGGAATGACCGAAGACCCCGCTGCGCGGCGCATGAAGGACGACATCCTCGCGGCTGTCCCCGCCCTTCGCGCCTTCGCGATGTCGCTCAGCGGCAACCCGGATCGTGCCGACGACCTCGTGCAGGAAACGATGCTGAAGGCGTGGGCGAACCGCGACAGCTTCACGCCGGGCACCAACGTCTCGGCCTGGCTCTTCACGATCCTGCGCAACGTCTTCTACTCCGAGCACCGCAAGCGGCGGCGCGAGGTCGAGGACGCGGACGGGCAGATGGCGTCCCGACTGGCGACGCATCCCTCGCAGGACGGGCACATGGACCTCGTCGACTTCCGCGTCGCCCTTCAGCAGCTTCTGCCGGACCAGCGCGAGGCGCTGATCCTGATCGGCGGCTCGGGCCTCTCCTACGAGGAGGCCGCCCAGATCTGCGGCTGCGCCGTCGGCACGATCAAGAGCCGGGTGAACAGGGCGCGAACCCGGCTGGCCGAGATCCTCGCCGTGTCCTCGACCTCCGAATTCGGCCCTGAATCGCGCTGGTCGACCGCCCTGTCCGGCACGTCGGGCGCAACCGACGAACGTTGAGGCTGTCCGCCGGGTCCGTAGAAATCACGATGCGTCCCTGCGTTGCCGGAAGCCCTTTCCGGCACCTATACTGCCCTCCTGCCGCGTTTGCGGCGGGTCGGCCATGGCCGATGCGTCACGGACCCGCTCGTGCAGTGGGATCTTCCGCTCCCCGCATGAAGGCTCGTCGGGTTCGCATGCACATCATCGTCATCGACCACAAGGGTGTGGAACACGACCTGGAGGCGCTTGAGGGCTGGCGCGTCATGGAGGTCATCCGCGACTGGGGCGTGGGCATCAAGGCCGAGTGCGGCGGCGCCTGCGCCTGCGCCACTTGCCACGTCTATGTCGACCCGGCCTGGATCGACCGGCTCGTACCGCCGACGGACGAGGAGATCGACCGGCTCGACGAGGCGATGATGGTGGAGGACACCTCCCGCCTCTCCTGCCAGATCCTGATGAGCGACGCTCTCGACGGCCTCAAGGTCCGCCTCGCCCCGGGCAGCGAACCGGAGCAGTCCGAGGCGGCGGCGGCCTGAGGGCCGGACAGTCCTCTCTTCGAGACGGGCGCCCCGCCCCATCGGGCGCGCTCCGACATCCCGTTTCCCGACCTCTCGACCCCCACTCATGCCCCTCATCCTGAGGAGGCCGCATTGCAGTTGCGGCGGCACGATGGCGCGTCCTTCGAGATACGGGCTGCGGTCGCTCTTCAGGATGAGGACATTTTTCATTCAAAACAGAGGCTTACGGGTCAACATCACAACTCTCCTCATCCTGAGGAGGCCGCGCAGCGGCCGTCTCGAAGGACGCAGGGTGGTGCGGCGCTGGGATGCTGCGACGGCACGATGGCGCGTACTTCGAGACGCGGGCTGCGGCATCCCTCCCGCCGCAGGAGAAGGGTCGTGATCTCGCACTTATAAAACAGAAATTCTTTGTACTATTTTTCTTTCGTTCATGGATGTATGTGAAATAAATCTATTTCCGGACGCGCCATGGCTGCCATGTTGTCCCATCGTTCCAAGGCTCAGGCCGGCTGGCTGGTGCGGCTGGGCCTGCTTTTTTCGCAGAAGCCGGTTCAGGCCGGGACGGTGCAGCTCGTCGGGGCGGGGCCGGGCGATCCCGACCTGCTCACGGTACGGGCGTTGCGCGCGCTGCAGGAGGCGGATGTGGTGCTGCACGATGCGCTCGTGCCGCCGGCGATCCTCGCGCTGGTCCCGGCATCCGTCCGGCGGATCGATGTGGGAAAGCGCAAGGGCGCCCATGCGGTCGGGCAGCGCGAGATCGAGGCGCTGCTGGTGCGCGAGGCGCGGGCCGGCTATCGGGTCGTGCGGCTGAAGGCCGGGGATCCGCTGGTTTTCGGACGCGCTGGCGAAGAGATGGCGGCTTTGGCCGCCGCGGGGATCCCGGTGGAGATCGTCCCCGGCGTGACCGCCGCCCTGGCAGCCGCGGCCGACGCGAAGATCCCGCTGACACTGCGCGGCGTCGCGTCGTCGCTCGCTTTCGTGACCGCGCAGGAGGCGGACGGGGCAGACCCGCAGGACTGGCGCGCCCTGGCTGGAAGCGGCGCCACGCTCGCTGTCTACATGGGCCGCAGCGCAGGCGAGGCGATCCGCGCCCGCCTCGTCGCGGCCGGCATGACGGACGCGACCCCGGTCGTCGCCGTCGAGAACGCCGGGCGGCCCGGCCGCCGCATTCTCGCGGGCACGATTGCCGACCTGCCGGCGCTGAGCGCGCGCGCCGACCTGGCGGGGCCGGTGATGATCCTCGTCGGCCAAGCGACCGCGCAGGCGGCGGCGAACCCGGCGCTCGTCGAGTCCATCGACGCCATCGTCCTTGACAGCGCAGCGTGAGGGAGCGGACGCCATGATGAAGAAGCCGCGCGCCGCAGCATCGCTGGTGATCTCCGCCAACGATACGCTGAGCGGCCTCACGATCTACCGAACGCCGGGGGGCGGCTGGTCGACCGCGCTGGGCGACGCACTGGTCATCCCATCGCAGGCGGAGGCGGAGGCGCTGCTGCCGCAGGTCGCCAGCGACAGCGCGACCACGGCTGTCGATCCCTACCTCGTCGAGGTCACCCGCGAGGACGACCGCCTCCTCCCCGTGCGCTACCGCGAGCGCATCCGGCTGGAGGGGCCGACAGTCCCGCCCATCACCGAGCGGCCCGACCTCACCCGCGCCGACGCCGCCTGAAGAGGCCTGCCATGTACCGCTACGACGAGTTCGACCGCGCCTTCGTCAACGAGCGTGTCGCCGAGTTCTCCGACCAGGTGGCCCGCCGCCTCACCGGCGAGCTGAGCGAGGACCAGTTCAAGCCGCTCCGGCTGATGAACGGCGTCTACCTGCAGCTGCACGCCTACATGCTGCGGATCGCCATCCCCTACGGCACGCTGTCGTCGAAGCAGCTGCGCAAGCTGGCCTTCATCGCCCGCACCTACGACCGCGGCTGGGGGCACTTCACGACGCGGCAGAACCTCCAGTTCAACTGGATCGCGCTGAAGGACGTGCCGGAGATCCTCCAGCACCTGGCCGACGTCGAGATGCATGCCATCCAGACGTCTGGCAACTGCATCCGCAACGTCACCGCCGATCACTTCGCCGGCGCGGCGGCGGACGAGGTGGCCGACCCCCGCCCCTATGCCGAGATCCTGCGGCAGTGGTCGTCGCTGCATCCGGAGTTCTCGTTCCTGCCGCGCAAGTTCAAGCTGGCGGTCACGGGCGCGCCGAACGACAGGGCGGCGATCCAGGTGCACGACATCGGGCTCGAGGTGAAGCGGGACGCCGCGGGCGCCATCGGCTTTGCAGTCTGGGTCGGCGGCGGGCAGGGCCGTACGCCGATGATCGCCAAGAAGGTGCGGGACTTCCTCCCGGAAAGCGAGCTGCTGGCCTACTGCACGGCCATCCTGCGCGTGTACAACCTCTACGGACGCCGCGACAACAAGTACAAGGCCCGCATCAAGATCCTCGTCCACGAGACGGGCATCGAGGAACTGACGCGCGACATCGAGGCGGAGTACGAGGCGCTGAAGGCCGAGAACCGCGAGCTCGCCGTGCCGCGCGAGGAGGTCGAGCGGATCGCCGCCTATTTCGCGCCGCCGGAGTTCGAGACCCTCCCGCCCGTGTCGGCTGCCCTTGAGCGCGCGAGTCTCCTCGATCCCGATCTCGCCGCCTTCGTCGCGCGCAACGTCGCGGCCCACCGCCAGCCGGGCTACGGCTGCGTCACCGTCTCGCTGAAGCCCATCGGCGGGCCGCCCGGCGACGCGACGGCCGAGCAGATGGACGCGCTGGCCGACCTCGCCGAGCGCTACTCCTTCGACGAAGCGCGCGTCAGCCACGAGCAGAACCTGGTGCTGCCCCATGTCAGGCTCGACGACGTTCCCGCCCTCTTCGCCGGCCTGAAGGCGGCCGGGCTCGCCACGGCCAATGCCGGGCTCGTCACCGACATCATCGCCTGCCCCGGGCTCGACTATTGCGCGCTCGCCAACGCGCGCTCGATCCCCGTGGCGCAGCGCCTGTCCGAGCGGTTCGGCGACGCGGCGCGCCAGCGCGAGATCGGCGACCTGAAGATCAAGATCTCCGGCTGCATCAACGCCTGCGGCCACCACCACGTTGGCCACATCGGCATTCTGGGGGTCGAGCGCAAAGGCGAGGAATTCTACCAGATCACGCTCGGCGGCTCGGCAGACCAGAACACCTCCATCGGCGGGATCGTCGGCAAGGGCTTCTCCTCCGCCGAAATCGTCGACGCGGTGGAAACTGTGGTCGAAACCTATCTGCGCCTGCGGCTGGGGCCGCACGAGTCCTTCATCGACGCCGTCCGCCGTCTCGGGGAGGCGCCGTTCCAGGCCGCCCTCTACGACGCGGCCGACGCCGAGGCGGCCGCCTGAACCGGACAGGGAGAACGACCATGGCGCTCTTTGGACGCGACGGCTTCGGCGAGGACGCCTTCGTTTCTTTGGCCGCGGACGCGCCTCTTCCCGCGGACGGCCCCGTGCTCGTGGGGAAGGCGCGCTGGCTTGCAGAGCGGGACGCCCTCGCCATGCGCAACGCCCCGCTCGGGCTTGTGCTCGAGGCGGGCGAGGATCTCGAGGGGATCGAGGGCGACATCGGCCGCTTCGCGCTGATCGCGCTGCGCATCCCGCGCTACACGGACGGCCGCGCCTATTCCAAGGCGCGCCTGCTGCGCGAGCGCTTCGCCTTCGAAGGTGAGCTGCGCGCGGTCGGCGACGTGCTGCACGACCAAATCCCGTTCATGCGCCGCTGCGGGTTCGACAGCTTCGAGGTTACGCACGAGCCAACCATCCGTGCGCTGCGCGAGGGCCGCGTTCGCGGCGTGGCGCACCACTACCAGCCCGCGGCCGTCGCCGAGTCTGCGCCCGGCCCGCGCTGGCGCCGGATCGGGAACGGCTGACCATTTCCGGAACGGTCTCGCGCGGCGCTTTGGTCAGACCAGCGGCGCGGCGATGCCCCGCCCCTCCACCAGCCAATGCGGCACCGGAAGGTTCTTCGAGCGGAGGAACTCCGGGTTGAAGAGCTTGGACTGGTAGCGCGTTCCGTAGTCGCACAGGATGGTCACGATGGTGTGGCCGGGCCCGAGCTTCTCTGCCAGCCGGATCGCGCCCGCGACGTTGACGCCCGAGGATCCACCGAGGCACAGGCCCTCGTGCTCGAGGAGGTCGAACACGATCGGGATCGCCTCCTCGTCGGGGATCTGGAAGGCGATGTCGATGGGCGCGCCCTCGATATTCTTCGTGATGCGGCCCTGGCCGATGCCCTCGGTGATCGACGATCCCGACGACTTCAGTTCGCCGCTGGTGAAGAAGCTGTAGAGCGCCGCGCCCATCGGATCGGCGAGGCCGATGGTGATCTTCGGGTTGCGCTGCTTGAGCGCGATGCCGATCCCGGCGAGCGTGCCGCCCGAGCCAACCGCGCAGATGAAGCCGTCCACCGACCCGCTTGTCTGCTCCCAGATCTCAGGCCCGGTCGTGTCGATGTGTCCCTGCCGGTTTGCCACATTGTCGAACTGGTTGGCCCAGACGGCCCCGTTGGGATCGCTCGCGGCCAGTTGCTCGGCGAGGCGGCCGGAGACCTTCACGTAGTTGTTGGGGTTGGCGTAGGGCACCGCCGGCACTTCGACCAGTTCCGCGCCAGCCAGCCGCAGCATGTCTTTCTTTTCCTGCGACTGCGTCTCCGGGATCACGATCACGGTGCGGAAGCCGAGCGCGTTGCCGACCAGCGCGAGGCCGATGCCGGTGTTGCCGGCGGTGCCTTCCACGATCGTGCCGCCCGGCCGCAGCGCGCCCCGCCGCACGGCGTCCTCGATGATGAAGAGCGCGGCACGGTCCTTCACCGACTGGCCCGGATTCATGAACTCGGCCTTGCCGAGAATGCGGCAGCCGGTGCGCCGGGACGGGCCCTTCAGCTCGATGAGCGGCGTGTTGCCGATGGCCTCGACGATGCCCTTGCGAATGGTCATGCGATGCGTGCGCCCCTGCGCGAGGAGCGCCTCCCTTTGCAGCCGGGGTTTCTCTGTCAGCTATACCAGACGGGAGCCAGCGTCACGTCCCGGCGCGTCTCGCGGGCCAGCGCGTCGCGGGCGATGTCCGGCTCGCGGAAAGAGCTGCCTTCGAGGCCGGAGGCGATAGCGTCGCGGGCCACGATCACATAGGCGCCGCCGGGCCGGCGCAGCAGCACGGCGATCGATGCGCCGTCGGAGAGCACGAGGAACGCGTCCGCCGTCAGGCCGTCCGTCAGCAGGCGCCGCAGCCAGTTCAGGCTCCAGTCCACCGCGCGGGACACGACCGAGGCGGACACACCCGCGGGTGTGCGGAAGGACGGCGTCGAAACGTCGAAAGCCTGCGTCATGGCGATGTTCCGCGTGATCGAGCCTGACCACGACGATGATCATACATGCGTCAAAGCAGAATTCAAAATATTAACACGCAGAACCGTAATTATTTGTATTTTACATCTTCATCTGTATAATCATCCGCCGGTGTTGCTCGCCTGCCGGGCCGGACCGGCCGGGCGGTACTCGAGGATGATCGACTTCAGCGTCGCCGAGTCGGGGCCCGCCATCACGTCGATCTTGCCGGACGAGGGCGGCGCCATGCGTCCCTCGGGCTGCCAGAACGCCAGCTCCGCCTCCCCGATCGGCATCTTGACGACCCCGACCCCGCCGGGCGGCAGCGTGATGCGGGCGAAGCCGCGCAACTCCTTCACCGGCCGGGAGACGCGGGCGAGCCGGTGGCGGATGTAGAGCTGCACGTGGGCCGTTCCGGTCCGCGCCCCGGTGTTCATCACGTCGACGGAGACCGTCGCCGTCTCGCCGCCGGCGATGGCCGGCCGGTCGAGCCGCGGGGTTCCCATGAAAAACGTGGTGTAGGTGAGCCCGTGGCCGAACGGGTAGAGCGGCGTGGGGCCGACGTCCTGGTAGCCCGTCGTATAGGGCTTGGGCTGCGGCCCGGCTGGCCGGCCGGTCGGGCGCTCGTCGTGGTAGATCGGGATCTGGCCGACGGAGCGCGGGAAGGTCATCGGCAGCCGGCCCTGCGGCTCGGCAAGGCCGAACAGGATGCGCGCCGCCGCGAGGCCGCCCTCGCTGCCGGGGAACCAGGCCTCGAGGATCGCCGGCGCCTCGCGGTCGAGATCCTCGATCGTCAGCGGCCGGCCGTTGAAGAGCACCACTGCGGTCGGCTTGCCGAGCGCGATCACGGCGCGCGCCAGGGCGAGCTGGTCGCCCGGCAGGTCGAGCGACGCGCGGCTCGCCGATTCGCCGCTCATGGTGGAGCGCTCGCCGAGCGCGAGGATGACGGCCTCCGCGCGGGCGGCCAGCTTCACCGCGGCCGCGATATCGGCGGGCGAGGTGCGGTCGATCGTGCCGCCGGAGGCGTACAGCACCTCGGCGGTGTCGCCGACCACGCGCCGTACGCCCGCCAGCAGCGTCGTCGCATCCTCGGGATTGCCGTTGGCGGCCCATGGGCCGAGCGTGTCGGCCTTGCCGTCCGCGAGCGGGCCGATCACGGCCACGCGCTGCAGCTTCGTCGAGAAGGGCAGCGTGTTGCGGTCGTTCTTCAGGAGCACCATGGACTTCTCGGCCATGGCGCGCGCCGCCTGGAAATGGTCCGGGCGCCCCACCGTCGCCGCCTCGCGCTCGGGCGAGGACCGGGCATAGGGGTCGTCGAAGAGGCCGAGTTCTTCCTTCAGCACGAGGATGCGGCGCACCGCGTCGTCGAGCTCGCTCGCCAGCACCTTGCCCTCGCGCACGAGCGTGGCGAGCTGGGTGACGAAGGTGCGGCTTTCCATGTCGATGTCGGTGCCGGCGCGCAGCGCCTGACGCCCGGCGTCGGCCGGGTTCTCCGCGACGCCGTGGACGATCAGCTCCTCGATCGCGCCGAAGTCGGACACGACGACGCCCTTGAAGCCCCACTCGCGGCGCAGGATGTCGCGCAGGAGCGTGTCGTTGGCGACACCGGGGATGCCGTCGACGGCGTTGAACGCCGCCATGACGCAGCGCGCTCCGGCGTCCACCGCGGCCTTGAAGGGCGGAAGCTGCTGGTCGCGCATGGCGCGCACCGAAACGTCGCCGCCGGAATACTCGCGCCCGCCCTCGGTGGCGCCGTTGCCGGCGAAGTGCTTCGCGCAGGCCGCCACGCTGTCGGGCGATTTCAGCGACCGGCCCTGCAGGCCGCGCACGCGCGCCTCGCCGATGCGTGCGCCCAGCCACGCGGATTCGCCGAAGCTCTCGACCACGCGGCCCCAGCGCGGATCGCGCGAGTGGTCGAGCATCGGCGCGAAGATCCAGTTCACCCCGGCAGCCGCCGCCTCCGCCGCGGCGATCCGCTCCGCCTGCTCGATGGCGGCCATGTCGAAGGTGGCCGCCTGGGCGAGCGGCACCGGGAAGATGGTGCGGTAGCCGTGCAGCACGTCGAAGCCGAGCAGCAGCGGGATGCCGAGGCGCGTCTGCGTCGTCGCAATCTCCTGCAGTCCGCGCGTGTAGGCGGCGCCGTAGACGTTGAAAAGCCCGCCGGCCTCGCCCTTGAGGATGGCCGAGCGCACGTCCGAGCGCGTGTAGGGTCCGGTCACGGCGTGATGGCCAGACACGAGGTTGAGCTGCCCGATCTTCTCCTCGAGCGTCATCCTGGCGAGAAGATCCTCGACCCGCTTGCTCGCCTGCTGCGCGTGGGCGGATCCTGCCAGCGGTACCGTGGCGAGGACGGCAGCGGCAAGCGCGGCGCAAACGATCGTACGGAGGGTCATGGCGGCTCGACAGGCTGGGGAGACGGACGCGAGGCGATGCAGCAGGCAGGACCGCGCCTGCGCTACCCCTCTTACGCGCCAAGCCCGACAGCTTCAACGCCGCGGTGCGCCGGTGGTGAAGAGAGCGCCCACGGTGCGCGAGCGCCGACCGGCTACCGCCCGGGCAGAACGAGGACCTTCGGCGAGGTCGGCAGCGTCTCGCGCGTCACAGTGATCGACGCCGTCGGCGACCATTCCACAGTCCAGCGCTTCTGCGCCTGGTTGAGAAAGCGGTTCAGCGTCGATTGTCCGAAAAAGTGCATGGGGATCATCAGCGGCGCGTTGATCGACTGCATCACCTCGAACATGCCCTCCATGTCGAGGGTGTAGCTGCCGTCGACCGGCACGAGCAGCACGTCGACGTGGCCGAGCAGCTTCAAATGGCCAGGCAGCAGCGTATGGTGCAGGTGGCCGAGGTGGGCGACGCAGAGGCCGGCCATCTCGAAGACGAAGATCGAATTCCCGTCGCGCTCGGTGCCGCCGCCGAAATCGCGGATGCTGGTGGGCACGTTGCGCACGCGCACGTCGCCCACGCCCATGTCGTGGCGCGCGGCGCCGCCGCCCGGGTTCCAGCCCTTGAGCACATGGGGGATCCCCGGATCGGGATTGTTCGTGTAGTGGGTGCTGTGGGCGTGGTTCATCGTGGCGATGTCGGGCACGACGCTGGGGCGCACGTAGTCATTGTAGTCCGTTGCGATCCGGATTCCGCCGGGGCTCTCCAGCAGGAAGGTGGCGTGGCCGACGAAGGTGATGCCGATCTCGCCCGCGCCCAGCGCCGCCCGGTGGACACGAACCTCGCGCGATGACACGAGGCCCATGCAGGGATCGGAGGTCTGCGCCGCCGCCGGCGACGCGCCGGCGAGGCCCGACGCCATCATGCCCAGGCCCACCAGGGCCACCATCAAAGCCCGCATCGCCGACCTCCCGACTTGAGAACCGTCAAGATAGCACGGCCGACGTTGAAAGGCAGACGACATGCGAGCGCTGTCTGCAACTTAGGCGCTTATACTCGTTCAACTTCTTTTGAGGCGTGTATCGCCGGCGAATCGGCGTCGAAACATCACTCCCGAAACGCAAAAGAACGGGGTTGTACAGGGTTTCACAAGTTGTGATTCAAGGCTGATTCAGAAACGGCGGCTTTCACTCCCGGTCATTGCAGACCGAGCCCGTTTCAGAGACTTCCGCCATGGTGTTCCAGCTCTTTGCCCTTGCTGTCGGCGCAGGCCTCGCCGCCACCACGGCCGGCCACGCGCCGATGCTGCTGGCCGCGTCCGTCCTCGTCGCGGCGGCGTCACTCGTCGACGCGCTCATGCCGGGCGGCGCGGGCTGCTGCGCGCTGTGGCCCTATGTCGAGGCCTGGCTGTCGCTGGCCGCGCTGCAGACGGGTTTCGTCGCGGGCGCGTACGCCCTCGACATCCTCGGCCTGCCGCCCGTCGACGTCAGTCGACGGGGGCCCAGGAGGGATCGGGGTCGAAGCGCGTGATCCCCCGTGCCGCCTCGGCCGTGCGCGGCCCGAGGTTCTTCTGCAGGATCGCTCCGCTCTGGTTGCAGGTGAACGACATCACGCCGCTCTTGCCCCAGTCAGCAGGCCAGGCCAGCAGGGCGAACCCCGCGATCATGTTGCCGTTGATCACGTAGGAGTGCGCGCCGCCCGGCGCGGCCGGCCCCTGAGCCTTCAGGATCCGGAAATTGTACCCGAAATAGGGCTCGGTCCCCTCCGTCCGGCGCTCCAGCACGGACTGGGCGATCCGCCCCTCGAGGGGGCTGATGTCCGTTTGGCTCCCGCGCGGCCAGTAGAGGCCGTCGCGCTTGCCGGAGGTGGACAGAATGCGCTGTGCATATTCCTGCACGCGGTCGTCGTCCCGGTCGAGCCGGAAATACTCCTTCTGCGCCTCGACATAGGTCCGGCAGGCTTCGATGGCGTGGAGTTCGTTCTCGCCGATGGTTCGGTTGAGCAGTTCCTCCCGCCCGGCGGCGACGTCGAACGTCCACGAGTCGACCTTTTTGACGATCGGGATCGGAAAATCGAATCCGCGCCGGCCGAGCCGCAGGATTCGCTTTGCGTCGCCGGCCGGAAGCAGCGTCGCGGATTCGCCCGCGGCCGCGTTGAAGCGCGCGAGGCGATCCTTGTCTTCCTCCGGGACGCCGGAGCTGAGCAGATCCTTGCCCTCGGCGCCGAAGATGCGCTCGACGAAGCCGGGCTCGCCGGCCTTCGCCGCGTCGACCAGCGCCTTCGAGGCCGCCTCGGGTGTCGGGAACGTCTGCTGCGCCGCCGCGGGCAGCGCCGCGAGCAGGACAAGAGCCGTGGAGAACGCGAAAGCTGAGATGCGGGTCATGATGTCGTCCTCCCCTGTCAGCGCCGACGACCGCCGCCGCCGCCCGCACGGGCGCCGCCGCCACCGCCGCCCATCCGGGCGCCGCCGCCACCACCGCCACCCATGCGCGCGCCGCCGCCGCCGCCCGCCGGCATGCGTGCTCCGCCGCCACCGCCGCCGGCGCCCAGTCGCGCTCCCCCTCCGCCGCCGCCACCCGGCGCCGGGCGGTTGATCTGCGCCCGGCTCGCCGCGCCGCGGTTGCCGAAGGCCGCAGCCCCCGCGCCGGCTCCGACGTCGAAGCCGCTGGGGCGCGGCGCCGGCCGCGCCTGCGGCCTGTTCGCGCCGCCGCCGGGTCGAGCCTGGGGACGATCCGCGCCACCGGCGGGACGGGTCTGCGGGCGATCGCCGCCGCCGGGGCGCGCCGCGACGCCGTATCCGCCGCCGGGGCGGGCATTCGGGCGATCGCCGCCGCCGGGCCGCCCGGGTCCATCACCGCCGCCGGGTCGCGCGTTCGGCCTGTCGCCACCGGCGCCGGGTCGGCCCGCGATGGCTCCGCCGAGCGCTCCCCCCGCCGCGCCGCCGATGGCCGCCGCGCCAGCGCCGCCCAATCCGCCGACGCCGCCTACGCCGCCGACACCACCGACGCCGCCTACACCGCCGACGCCGTCACCACCACCAGGTCGCGTTCCCGGTCCGGCGCCACCGGGCCGGTTCTCGGGACGCGCGAGGCCGGGCTTCGAGCCCTGCCCCGGGCGATAGCGATCCGCGTCGGGCCGCCAGGGCTTGCTGTTGCCGACGAGATTGCCGCTTCCGATGTTATTGCCGCCGCCGATGATGGTGTTGCCACCACCGATGGTGTTGCCGCCGCCGATGTTGATGTCGTTGCCGATATTGACGTTCGGCGGGCGCGTGACGCCGGGGCGCCAGCCCGCATAGGGCGGCCGGAAGGACGGATAGCCCGGCCACACCGGCGGATAGACCACGCCGCCGCGCCAGTTCCAGTAGTTGTTGCTGACGATGGAACCCACCGCGATGCCCGTCCCGAAGGCGAGCAGGGAGCCGACCACCGCCGGACCCACCGGATCGTAGACGACCAGCGGATCATAGGCCGGGACGTAGATGATCTCCGGGTCGGCCGGCTCGATGTAGACGATCTCCCGCGTGCCCTCGACCTTCTTGACGACGGTCTGCTGTGGCGTCGTCTTCAGCGCGCCGCCCTTTTCTGCCCGCGCGCGCAGATCCTGGATGACGGTGGCGACGTCCTCGGGCTGGTTGACGAAGGCGTCGCCGAGGTCGCTCGTCCAGTCGAGGTTCTCGTTGAGCTTGCGGATGAGGTCGGGGAAGCGCAGGAGCGCCTTGACGCTCGGATCCCACGGCATCGTGTCGGCGGCGGAGAAATCGTTCTTCTCGACGGCTGCCTTGTTGCGGTCCAGCCAGCGTGCGGCCTGGACGATGTCGAGCGGATAGGCCGAGGCCGGCAGCATCTGGGCGAGCAGCGGATCGGGATAGAGCGCCACGGGCTTGAGCAGCGTTTCCAGCTCCGCCCGCGTGAACATCACGTCCGCCGGCGCCACGGCAGGAGCCGCCGGCGGCGTCGCGGCCTGCTGCGCCATGGCCTGCCCAACGAAGGCCCAGTCGGTGGCGCACGGCGCCCATGCGACTGCCAAGGCCGTCAGAGCGGCAATCCCCCTACGCATGTCATCCCCCCGGCTTACACACGCCGCATGACGGCGCTGAGGTACAACCTTGAGCACAACCAACGGATTTCGACAACCGAATGAGTCGCGGTTCTCGCATGCGACGATTGTCGGACGCACGGATCTCGGCAATGGTTGGGCAATTCTGCGAGGTGTTAATGGACGACGATCCCCGGCTGATCCTTCTCGACCCGCGTGACACCGTCTTCGTGCTGCGCGGCCGCTTGGCCGCCGGCGAGACGATCATGGTCGGCGGCACGCCGGTCGTCGTCGCGCGCGACCTGCCGATCGCCCACAAGATCGCGCGCGACGCGATGAAGGCCGGGGCGAAGGTCCTGAAATATGGCGCGCCCATCGGGGTCGCCACGACGGACATAGCCCGCGGCGAGCACGTGCACGTCCACAATGTGCGCAGCGACTACACCCCCACCTACACGATCGAAACGGCCAAGGGCCGAGCCGAGGCGACCGGAGGACAGGCGTCATGAGCGCGGCGGTTTCGACGGACGGCCTGCGCGGGTGGCTGCGGGTAGACGGGCGCAAGGGGATCCGCAACCTCGTGGCGGTCGGCTACCTCGTCGAATGCGCCCATCACGTCGCCCGTGAGATCGCGCTGCCGCTGCGCGAGGAGGGCGTTCACGTCATCGGCTTTCCCGGCTGCTACCCCAACGCCTATGCCGAGCGGATGATGGAGGCGCTGTGCAGCCATCCCAACGTCGGGGCGGTGCTGCTCGTCTCGCTGGGATGCGAGAGCTTTGACAAATGGGGCCTCGAGCGCGCCGTGCGCGCCTCCGGCCGCCCGGTGAAGACCATCGTCATCCAGGGCACCGGCGGAACCCGCGCCTCGATCGCCGAAGGGCGCGCCTGGGTCGCCGACCGCAAGGCCGAGCTCGACGCCATGCCCACCGTCGAGATGCGCGCGGACGAGCTGATCGTCGGCACGGTGTGCGGCGGGTCGGACGGCACGAGCGGGATCACCGGCAACCCGGCCGCCGGCCGCGCGTTCGACCGGCTCATAGGCTTGGGCGCCGCCTGCATCTTCGAGGAAACGGGCGAGCTGATCGGCTGCGAGCACATCATGGCCGCCCGTGCCGCCACGCCGGAGCTGGGCGTGGAGCTGGAGACCAGCGTCGCCAAGGCGGCGCGCTACTACGCCACGCTCGGCTACGGCTCCTTCGCGTCGGGCAATGCCGACGGCGGGCTCTCGACCATCGAGGAGAAGTCGATGGGCGCCTACGCCAAGTCCGGCGCGTCGCCCATCGTCGGCCTGCTCAAGCCCGGCGACCGGCCCACGCGCGGCGGGCTCTACCTGCTCGATGTCGTGCCCGACGGCGAGGTGCGCTTCGGCTTCCCCAACATCAACGACAACGCCGAGATCGCCGAGCTGATCGCCTGCGGCAGCCATGTCGTGCTGTTCGTCACCGGGCGCGGCTCCGTCGTCGGCTCCGCCATCTCGCCCGTCGTGAAGATCTGCGCCAACCCGGAGACGTACCGGCGCATGAGCGACGACATGGATGTCGATGCCGGCAAGATTCTCGAAGGTACGGCGACGCTCGACCAGGTGGGCGACGAGATCCTCGGCGTCGTGCTCGGCCTCGGGCGCGGCGCGCGGACGCGCTCCGAGGAGCTCGGGCATCAGGAGTTCATCCTCACCTACAAGAGCTTCGAGCCCATCGGCCCGGCCTGCCTGCCGGCGGCCTGAGGGACCGGCGAGCGGAAACGCTGCGGTCGCACGGGGGCCGCGACCTTCCGCCGTTCACCCAGACGGATGGATCCGGTTGACCGGACGTCCCGCATATTCATAAATCCCGAGGCATGACGAGACAGCGCAGCCGATGGACGAGCTGGCTCCGCGCCGCGGGCGCGGTGGCGTTCGCCTATCTTTTGCTGGTCCAGTTCGCGCTGACGCCGCTCTCCATGCTGCGCGCACACGCGGCGACCTCGGCCGGGCAGGACATGATCCTGTGCGTGGACGGCCATTCGTCCGGCGCCGCGCAGGACCAGCCCGGCAAGGGCCACGACTGCGCCGACTGCTGCCTGAACCGCGTCGTCACGGCGCCGCTCCCGACGCCGTCGCCCTCGCAGCCCGTGATGACCGATGCCGCCCCGCTGTCGGACGGCACGGGCTGGCCGGCCGTCGCCGCGCGCGGTCCGCCGAAGGAGGCGTGGTCCGACCACAAGACGCAGAGGGGACCGCCGGCGCGCGCCTGACGCACCGGCCACCTGCCGCCCGTCCGGCGGCTTCTCCCCACGCCTCCGCCCGCGGGCGTCGAGGCCGATCAGGATCAGTCTCATGTCACGCATTGCGTTCATCACCGCGCCGGCGACCGCCTGTGCGCTTTTCGCCCTGTCGGGCGTCGCGTTCGGCCACGCCAAGCTTGATCCCGGCGAGGCGCGCGCCGGCTCGACCTACACGGGCGTCGTGCGCATCGGCCATGGGTGCGAAGGCACCCCGACGCTGAAGGTCCGCCTGTCGATCCCCGATGGCGTCGTCGCGACGGACCCGCCGGGCAAGGACGGCTGGACGGTCGAGGTCGTCCGCGCTGTCGCCGGCGCCCACGCCCATCACAGCCACGTCGCCGCCCCGATCCGCGAGATCGTGTGGACGGGGCGGCTGCCCGACAAGGACAAGGGCGACTTTCCGTTCGCCGTGTCCCTGCCCGACGGGCTGGCGGGGCAGCATGCGCTGGCGTTTCCGGTCGTGCAGGAATGCGAAACGGGCAGCCATCATTGGGTGGAGATCCCGGCGCACGGCCAGTCCCACAAGGACGTCAAGTCGCCCGCGCCCCTGCTGAAGCTCGTGCCTGCGAACGCTCCGGCCGCCGTCGCCTCCGCGCCGGCCCGGCTGCACGTCCATATCCACGGCGAGAAGGCGATGGCCGATGTCGTGCTCACGCCGGGGCGCCATGGCCGCAGCGCGCTGATGGTCGTGCCCATGACGATGGAGTTTGCGGCGCTGGACGCCAGGGCGGTGTCCGTGTCCTTCGCGCAGTCCGGCGCTCCGACGGTCGAGACGGCGGTGGCGCGAACGCCGGAGGGACCCTGGGCCGCGCCAGACATCGCGCTCCCGCGCGGCGGGCGTTGGACGGTGACCCTCTCGATCATCCTTGCGACCGGCGAGACTGTGGTTCTGCGCGACACGCTCGACGTGCCTGCCCCGGCATCGTGACGGGCGAGCCGATGATGCCCGAAGGCGCTGCCCCTCAGCGGGCGTAGAGCGCCTTGTAGGTCTCGCGCAGCGCAGCCTTCTGGACCTTCCCCATCGCGTTGCGGGGAAGGTCCTCCACGAAGATCACGCGCTTGGGCTGCTTGAACTTCGCAAGCCGCCCCTCGAGCCGGGCCAGCACGTCGCGTTCGCCCAGCGTCGAGCCCTTCGGCACCGCGACGACGGCGGTGACGCCCTCGCCGAAATCGGGGTGCGGCACGCCGATGACCGCGCTCTCGACCACGCCGGGGATGGCGTCGATCTCGCTCTCGATCTCCTTGGGATAGACGTTGAACCCGCCGCTGATGACAAGATCCTTGCCGCGTCCGACGATGTGGACGTAGCCCCGCGCGTCGACGAGCCCGAGGTCGCCGGTGATGAAGAAGCCGTCCGGCCGGAACTCCGCTGCCGTCTTCTCCGGCATCCGCCAGTAGCCCCTGAACACATTCGGACCGCGCACCTCGATCATGCCGATATCGCCCTGCGCGAGCGACGCGCCCGTCTCGGGATCGGCGATCCGCAGGTCCACGCCGGGCAGCGGAAAGCCGACCGTACCCGGCACCCGGTCCCCCTCGTAGGGGTTCGACGTGTTCATGTTCGTCTCGGTCATGCCGTAGCGCTCGAGAATGGCGTGGCCGGTGCGCTCGCTCCAGGAGCGGTGCGTCTCGGCCAGCAGCGGCGCAGAGCCCGACACGAAGAGCCGCATGTGCGCCGTGGCCGCGCGCGTCAGCCGGTCGTCCTGCAGCAGGCGGACGTAGAAGGTCGGTACCCCCATCATCGATGTCGCCCGCGGCAGCAGGCGGAACACCGTGTCGGGATCGAGCTTCGGCAGGAACAGCATGGTCCCGCCGGTGAGCAGGACGATGTTGGTCGCCACGAAGAGGCCGTGCGTGTGGTAGATCGGCAGCGCGTGCAGCAGCACGTCGTCGCCCGTGAAGCGCCAGCAGTCGGCCAGCGTCAGCGCATTGGAAGCGAGGTTGCGATGCGACAGCATCGCGCCCTTCGAGCGGCCGGTGGTGCCGGAGGTGTAGAGGATGGCCGCGAGGTCGTCGTCGCCGCGGGCCACGGTGGCGAAGTCGTCCGGCATCATGGCGGCGATCGCCATCAGCGAGCCGTCGCCCGCCGTGCCCAGCGTCTCGACCCGCGCGCCCTTCGGCCCGGCGATGCCGCGCATCCCCTCCGCGGCCGTGGGCGTCGCAACGACGAGCGCAGGCTCGGCGTCGCCTATGAAATACTCCAGCTCGGCCAGCGTGTACGCCGTGTTGAGGGGCAGGAAGACGGCGCCTACCCGCAGGCACGCGAGATAGAGCAGGATCATCTCCGGGCTCTTCTCGACCTGCACCGCCACCCGGTCGCCGGTCTTCACCCCCAGCGACACGAGGGCATTCGCGATCCGCCCGCTCGCGGCCACCATGCCCCCGTAGGCGACCACCCGTCCGTCATGCGTCTCGATGAAGGTCTTGCCCGGGTCCAGGAGGCGGGAGCGGACGAGGTCGAACAGGTTCGCGGACATGGAGGGCTCGGGGCGACGGGGGTCTGACGGGCGAGGTGGCAGGGCTCCTCCCCTATCGCATGGCCGCGCGGATGCGAACAGCCGTTGCCGATCGACGTCGGAAACGGTTGCAGACGACGCGGGCGGCGTGACGGGTCACGCAGGACAGGGCTTGCCGACAGCCCGGCCGATCCTCCAGACTTCTCCCGGTCGAAATCGGCGCCACCCAGCCTGGCGGCAGCGAAAAAGGCAGACACGGATGGCCTTGAACATCACGCTCCTCGCTGTCGTCATCTTTCTCCTTCCGATGTTCTATCTTTTGCTGGCATCGCCCGCCTTCCTGCTCGTGAAGCTCGAGATTCCGCAGGTTGCCCGGCTCTTGCGAATGATGTTCTTCGGTTACTTCGCGGCGGTCGTGGCGGCAGGGTTGCTGGCGGCGACGCTCGACGCTTTCCAAGGGCATTGGCTCCAGGCGCTGGTCATCCTCTCCATCACCGCTTTTGTCGTGGTCTGGCGGCAATGGTTCCTGGCGCGCATGGACCCTCTGGTGCAGGACACCCATGCCGGAATTACGGAGACCGCACCCCGCCTGCGCCGCCTGCACTGGGCTGGCATGGCGGCCAACGCCGCCCAGCTCGGTGCAATGGTCGCCTTCATTCCACAGATGATCATCGCCTGACGGCGAAGGGACCTTCGCGTGCCGGAACGTCGGCGCCGCAGGGCCTCAGGTCCCGCAGAAGGTGCGGTAGACCCGCTGGTCCGGCGGCGGCGGCGCGGCGAAGCCCTCGGGGCCGGCCGGTTCGTCGAACGGAGTGGCCAGAACGGCATGCAGGGCCTCGAACGGCGCCAGGTCGCCGCGCTCGACGGCCGCCTCGATGGCGGCCTCGACGCGGTGGTTGCGGGGGATGACTGCAGGGTTCTCGCGGCGCATGGCGGCCCGCCGTTCCATGGCGTCGCCGCCCTCGGCAGCGAGCCGCACACGCCACGTCGCGGCCCACGCGTCGAAGGAGGTCGGATCGATGAACAGGTCGCGCACGGGGCCGTCGGCGGCCGGGTCGGCCGCGGCGTCGCACAGGCGGCGGAAGACGAGCGTGAAGTCCGCCGTGTTCGTCGCCATGCGGTCGAGCAGGTCCTGCGCCAGCGCTGCGTCCTCCTCGCGCGCCTCGCGCAGGCCGAGCTTGCGCCGCAGGCCGGCGAGATAGGCCTCGTCGAAGCGCTCGCGGAACGTCGCGATGCTCGCCTGCGCCATCGGCAGCGCCTCCTCGGGCGTCGGCGCCATGATCGTCAGAAGGCACTCGGCGAGCCGGGCTAGATTCCACTGCGCGATCACGGGCTGGTTGGCGTAGGCGTAGCGGCCGGCATGGTCGATGGAGCTGAACACCGTTTCCGGGTCATAGGCGTCCATGAAGGCGCAGGGCCCGTAGTCGATGGTCTCGCCGGAGACGGCCATGTTGTCGGTGTTCATCACCCCGTGGATGAAGCCGACGTGCATCCACCGCGCCACGAGCGCGGCCTGGCGCGCGACGACCGCGTCGAGGAAGCGGCGGTAGCGGTCCGGCGCATCCGCAAGGTCGGGATCGTGGCGGGCGATGACGTAGTCGGCGAGCCGCCGAAGGCCCTCCACGTCGCCGCGCGCCGCGAAGAACTGGAACGTGCCGACGCGGACGTGGCTCGACGCCACGCGCGTCAGAACGGCGCCGGGCAGGAACGCGTCGCGCACCACCATCTCGCCCGTCGTCACCGCCGCGAGCGCGCGCGTCGTGGGAATGCCCAGCGCCGCCATCGCCTCGCTGGCGAGATACTCCCGCAGCACCGGGCCCAGCGCCGCCCGGCCGTCGCCACGGCGCGAGAACGGGGTCGGCCCCGAGCCCTTGAGCTGGATGTCGCGACGCCGGCCCGCCCGGTCCACCACCTCGCCGAGCAGGATCGCCCTCCCGTCGCCCAGCTGCGGCACGAACTGGCCGAACTGGTGCCCGGCATAGGCCATCGCGATCGGATCGGCGCCTTCGGGAACCCGGCGGCCGGCGAGGACCTCAACGCCCTCGGGCGAGGCGAGAACCGACGGATCGATGCCGAGCTCGCGCGCCAGCGTCTCGTTCACCTTCACCAGCCGCGGTGCCTGGACCGGCGTGGGCATGACGCGCGTGAAGAACGTCGCCGGCAGGCGGGAATAGCTGTTGTCGAACGGCAGGTGCACGGTTTCCTCGCGGCGGTGCGGCAGCGTCGGATCGAGATATCGGCAAACCCGCGGACCACCGCAAGGTTCGGCGCAACACCGCATGACGACGAAGGGGCGGCACCGCCGCCCCTTTTTCTGTGTGGCCGGCTCACGGAGGAGCCGTCCGCCGGCGAAACGGATCAGGCCGGCTGGGGCATTCCCGGGGCGCCGCCGGGCTCGTCCTTGCGGGTGCCGGGAACGGCGGAGCGCTTGGGCTTGGGTTCACCGGGCTCAGCCCGGAGAGGACGCCGGCCCTCGAGCACGTCGTTCACCTCGTCGCCGCTCAGGGTCTCGTACTCGATCAGGCTCTTGGCCAGCGTCTCGAGATCCTCGCGCCGATCGTTCAGCACCTTGCGGGCATACACGACGGCCTCGTCGACCAGGCGGCGAACCTCCGCGTCGATGAGCTGTGCCGTGGCCTCCGACACCGTCTGCTGCCGGCCCATGGACATTCCCAGGAACACTTCGTCCTGGTTCGAGGAACCATAGGCCACCGTGCCGAGATGCTTCGAGAAGCCCCAGCGCGTGACCATCGCCCGGGCGAGCTTGGTCGCCTGGTCGATGTCCGACTGCGCGCCCGAGGTGATGCGGTCCTTGCCGAAGACGAGTTCCTCTGCGAGGCGGCCGCCCATCAGCACCGCGAGGCGGGACGTCATCTGCTCGTAGCTCATCGAGAGCTTGTCGCGCTCGGGGAGCTGCAGGACCATGCCCAGCGCGCGGCCGCGCGGGATGATCGTCACCTTGTGCACCGGGTCCGTCGCCGGCACCGCGAGCGCGACCACGGCGTGGCCGGCCTCGTGGTAGGCTGTCAGCGACTTCTCCTCCTCGGTCATGACCAGGGTGCGGCGCTCGGCGCCCATCATGATCTTGTCCTTGGCGTCCTCGAACTCCTTCATCGTGACGATGCGCATGCCGCGCCGCGCCGCGAGCAGAGCCGCCTCGTTGACGATGTTCATCAGGTCCGCGCCGGAGAAGCCCGGAGTGCCGCGCGCGACCGTGCGCAGCTCGACGTCGGCGCCGAGCGGCACCTTGCGGGTGTGCACCGTGAGGATCGCCTCGCGGCCGTTCACGTCCGGGTTCGGCACGACGATCTGCCTGTCGAAGCGGCCGGGGCGCAGCAGCGCGGGGTCG
>JAIYAB010000019.1 GCA_027489275.1 Hyphomicrobiales bacterium | reverse complement strand
TGACGAGAAGCACACGGCGCCCCCGATCGGCCAGCCCGATGGCCGTAGCGCAGGCCAAAGACGTCTTGCCCACACCTCCCTTGCCCGTGAAGAACAAGAACGGCGTCGGCGCCTCAAGCGGTCTGAACCTGATCATCGGACAACTCCTATCGGGCGAGCTTACGCGGGCGCAGCGAGATGAAGCATGATCTCGCTCATGCACCTCCGGTTCTCAGATCGAGTGTCGGTTGACGCCTAGGGAACTCTACCCCGCTTTCGCGTGGTCAATTCAAGGCAAGCTAGATCCTCTGAACGTTCCGCGAGAGAACGCTGAGGCTGCAAGGTTCAATCGAGGCAGGCGAAAGGAAACCGCTTTTGATTTCGCGCGGAGCAGTTGCTCACGCCGCGAAGGCGACCAGTCCCTGCCGGTGTCCGACCCGAAGCGGACTTTCACCTGGCGCAGGATGGATGCCCGCAATCGATCGATAGCGGGTGACTTGCTGAACGAAACCAACTCTACGACCGGCGGTGCAAGCCGACACTACTGCCGCCCAGGGAGTCACTGCCGCCAGGGAGTCATTGATCCCACCGCGGGTTTCGGGCTGGATATCAACATGAGACTGATTGGGGCCACTCGCCCGACCGCTCGGTAGCCAGCCGGCGAAGACCGGCTTGAGGAAAGCCGTACGAGGCAAATCCCTCCTGCAGCGCCATGATACGGCGCTGCAGTCCTTCCCAACCCGCATTGGCAGCGTTCCCTCGCCTGACTGCCGCCGTTTCGCCGGCGCGGAAGGCACCGCCGCCCATGTGACGGTTGTGATACCTTGCGGCGATGTTGGCGACCGTCTGACCGTCCAACCACGGTGGCCGCAACGAAAAGGAGAAACCGTTACCGTCGACGAGAACGGCTGCCCCTATGCGCAGAGTTATTTCATCTCGATACCGAGCTTCGCCCGCTCGTCCTTGAAGACGACGGCGATGCCCTCGATGATCTTCTTCGTCGGGTTCGCCTTGCAGTACACAATGAGCTCGTGCTCGATGTCCTTCGAGCGCTGCACGTTGATGGCGTGCTTCTTGGCGAGGCCGTTGTACCAGCCGCTGTACCAGGCGGTGAGCATGTCGGCGTCTTCCTGGAAGGTACCGGCGAGCTGGGCGCAGGTCAGCTTCTGCACGTCGATCCAGCCCTTGTCGTCGGCGTAGGACGCCAGCGGCACGGGAGCAGTCTGTGCCATCGCGCCGGACATGCCGGCGAGGATGGCGAGGGCAGGCAGCGTTACGATCGTCTTCATGGTGATCTCCTGAAAGAGTGCGCACGCCAGCACCGCAGCCCGCGAACGAGGGCACGGCGACCGACGGAAATGGCCGACGGACCCCGACCGGCGCAGGACCGGTCGGGGTCCCCGGAAGGGCTCAGAACTTGTAGTTGATGCCGACCCGTACGAGGCCCGCACCCGTGCCGCCGGACGTCGAGGCGGTGTAGGCGCCTGCCGGCAGCACGCCGCCCGCCCCGTTGGTGAAGGACCGCACGTCGTTGTCGTTGTCGTTCTGGATGTACAGACCCTCGATCTTGGCCGTCCAGTTGTTGGTGAAGGCGTATTCGACACCGGCTCCGATCGTCCAGCCGGCGTTGCTCGTCACGTTGCCGGTGAACGGATTGGTGTTGAGCCCGCCATAGGCGAGGCCGCCGGTGACGTAGATGAGGGTGCGGTCGATCGCGTAGCCGACCCGGGCCCGCAGCGTGCCGAGATAGCCGCCGTCGCCGCTACCATTGGCCCACCAGGTGTAGTTGCCCCACGATACGTCGCCACCGCTGCCGACGTACTGGATGTCGGTTTCGACACCGAACACCCATGCGCCGCTCTGCATGTTGTAGCCGATCTGACCACCGCCGACGAAACGCCCGTCCCCGCCGGCGCTGAGAATGCCGGAGCCGCCCGCCGGACCCGTGACGATGACGTCACGCGAGTCCGCCCAACCCACGCCGGCGTTCAGACCCACATAGAAGCCTGACCATGTGAAGGCAGGCGCATAGACCGGCGCGGGCGCAGGCGCACGCGAGGGCAGGTCCGCTGCAAAGGCGGGAATGGCCAGCGCCATCGACGCGGAGGCCAGAAAGACGGAGCGAAGCATTTCGGCAGTTCCCCCAGGGTTTGTTTCGAACGGCTCCGGCATCATGCCGGGTCTATTTTGCGTCGCTGGCGGCGCGCATGGCGTCGACCAGCTTCTTCTCGTCGTCCGGCGTCAGCTTGGGCCGCTCGACCGTGAACGTCAGCCGGTTCAGCTTGCCGGTGAAGGCGAACGGGACCTTGTAGTCCTTGTCGTCGACGGGGGTTCCGGTGTCGGACCCTACATCGAAGGTTTCGTCGACGGGCAGCGCGAGCGGTATCGTGCGATCCATCGTCTGCCGCGCGACCTCGACGCCATCGACCTTGAGCACGCCAACCCCGCCGCGGCCGATCCCGCTCAGGTTGTTGAAGGCGAGCGTCGCGAAGCCGAGGCCGTCATACTTGAAGTCGAACTCGATCCGGTGCTTACCCGGGGCAAGGGCGGCGGTGCCTTCCCACTTGATCCGCTTAAGGTCGAGCAGGTTCCACGTGAAGACGGGCTTGCCCTTCAACAGGTAGAGCCCGAAGCCGCCGAAGCGTCCGCCCTCGGTGACGATGACGCCTTCGGCGCCCGCCGCCGGCACGTCGATATCGGCCGTGATCGTGTAGGACGTGTTGAGCAGCGAGGGCGCCGCGCCGTCCGGAATGCCGGTGACCGGCGCAAGGTAGGCGAAGCTGGTGCGGCCCGCCGAGAGGCTCGGACGCGGCGAGACGAGCCGCGTCGCCACCGACGCATCGAGTGGAAGAACCTGGTGCCTGCCGAACTCGGCGAACATCAGCTTCTGCATCTCCTGTACCTTCTGCGGATTGGCGGCAGCGACGTCGTTATTCTGCGTCCAGTCCTTGGCGACGTTGAAGAGCTCGAACTTGTAGGCGCTCGCGGGGTCCGCGATTGCTGCTCCGAGGAGCTGCCACGGCGGGCGGACGGGGATTGCGCTGAGCATCCAGCCGTCGTTGTAGAGGCCCTGCACGCCCATCATCTCGAAGTACTGGGTCTTTCGGGCCGACGGGGCCGCGGCGTTGGCCTTGTCCCACGTGTAGGCCAGGCTCACGCCATCGATCGGCTTCTGCGCGATCCCGTCCACGGTGACGGGCGCCTGCACGCCCGTGGCCTCGAGGAGCGTCGGGACGATGTCGATGACGTGGTGGAACTGATTGCGAATGCCGCCCTTGTCGGTGATCCGCTTCGGCCATGAGACGGCCATGCCCTGGCGGGTACCGCCGAAGTACGACGGCACCTGCTTGGTCCACCGGAACGGCGTGTTGAAGGCCCACGTCCATCCGACGGCCATGTGGTTGTACGTAAGCTCGGAGCCCCACACGTCGTACCAGGGCATCTGTTCGGCGACGGTGAGTTCGACGCCGTTGAACTGCATCATTTCACTGGGTGTACCGTTCGGCGAGCCTTCCGCGCTGCCACCGTTGTCGCCGCTGATGTAGATGATCAGTGTGTCGTCGAGCTTGCCCATGTCCTGGACGGCCTGGATGACCCGCCCGATCTCGTGATCAGCGTAGGCGAGGTAGGCGGCGTAGACGTTGGCCTGCCGGATGAAGAGCTTCTTCTCATCCGCCGACAGCGTCTCCCAGCGCTTCAGCAGCGTGTCGGGCCAAGGCGTGAGCTGCGCATCCTGCGGGATGACGCCGAGCCGCTTCTGGTTCGCGAAGATCTCGTCACGAAGGGCATTCCAGCCCTTGTCGAAGAGATTCATGTCGCTGATCTTCTTCGTCCATTCCGGCGTGGGGTGGTGCGGCGCATGCGTCGCGCCCGGCACGAAATGGAGGAAGAACGGCATCGCCGGATCAATGGAGTTGAGCTGGTTCAGCCAGCCTATGGCGTCGTCCGCCATCGCCGTGACCAGGTTCCACCCGGGGTTGCCCACGTAGGGGGCGATGGCGGTGGTGTTCCTGAACAGGTTCGGCTGCCACTGGTTCGTGTCACCCCCAACAAAGCCGTAAAAGTACTCGAAGCCCATTCCGGTCGGCCACTGATCGAACGGGCCGGCCTGGCTCGCATTGAAGCTCGGCGTGTTGTGGTTCTTGCCGAACCAGGACGTCCGGTACCCGTTCTCGAGCAAGATCCGCCCGATCGTGGCGTTGTCCTTCCCGATGATGCTGTTGTAGCCGGGGAAGCCGGTGGCCTGCTCCGAGATCACGCCGAAGCCGACGGCGTGGTGGTTGCGCCCCGTGATCAGCGCCGCGCGTGTCGGCGAGCACAGGGACGTCGAGTGGAAGTTGGTGTAGCGCAGCCCGTCGTTGGCGATGCGGTCGAGGTTCGGCGTAGGAATGACGCCGCCGAAGGTGGACGGCGCACCGAACCCGACGTCATCCGTCATGATCAGCAGAATGTTTGGCGCCCCGTTGGGAGGCACCACGCGCGGCGCCCACGAGGGTGTAGATCCGATGGCGTTCAGGCCGATCGATCCGCCGAAGGGTGCGGGCGCTGGCGGGAGTGAGAGTCCGTCTATGGTCGAGGTAGCGGTGGGCGACCCCGGTGCTCCCGTTGTGGACGCCAGGCGCATCGGTTGGCCCTGAGAGCCATCGAGGGCTTGCTGTGTCGCCCGGATGGCCTGGCCAAGCGTGACGCCCGGCGTGGACTGTTGAGCCCATCCCGATGTCGCCACGAGAAGTCCGGAGGCGGAAAGCAGAACGCGTACGGCTGCCATGAAGCAGGGTCGATCCAGACGTCTCATGATGAGACTCCCCCAGTGTCAGGATACAATTTCTACAATTCTTAGTTGAGATGCATACCGATCGTTTGTGATTACGGGACAGGGACCGAGATCGCCTTTCAGCTCTTTCCAGTTCAACGCCCTGGGGGGTCGACGCCTGTGATGGCCGACGACATCGCCGGGGCGCGTGCAAGCCGGTTGACCGCTGGAACGCGGCCAGACTCCGGCTCGCGTGCCCTCCTGCCGCGCCGCGTGACGCCGCGATCGTCAGCGCCCTTTTCGGCCAGGCCTGACCTTGGGTGTCTCAGCGCCAGCCTGGCCCGCGGAAGCCAACCCCGACACCATGGAAACCAACGCCGACGCCGCCTCCCACACCGATCCAATCGATGAAGAGCGACGTCTGCCCGGCGCTCTTCGGCAGCGTGCCCTTGATCAGCTTGTACGAGTAGACCAGATCCTTTCCGTCGATCCTGGGATCGCGGATCTCGACGACAGCAAGCGTGCTGTCTGGCTGACCGGGCTCATAGACTGAGATCGCCGCGTTCGGCGGATCCTTCGCGAAGTTGTCCTTGCCAGCCTTCGACGTCCATTCCTTCATGTAGTTTTCGAGCGTGATATGACCAGCAAGCCGCACGGGGCGGTCCGCAAAGTACACGGTCTGGGGTGCGACGTTCACGAGGCGGATCGTTTTCGCTGTCGTGTCGATGCTTACGCTCTCCGCGAGTTGAACGAACATCAGCATCGGCTTCTGCTTGGCGGCCTGGACGGGTCCAGGGCCAGCCATGACGAGGCATGCGAGGGTCAGGCCCAGGAGAGCGATCAACCGGCGCCGAATCGACCTGGCGGACATCGAGGGACATATCGTCATGGCTGAACTCCCTGAGGGGACGATGCTGGGGTTGGATAGGGACGAAGATGGCGACGTTGTGCCGGAGAACGGCCACCTCAAGGCCGACGGCCTCGCGGGATCCGGTTGTTCGCCGCTTGCCACCTACGATTGCAATCGTAGAATAGTGTTCCAACAGCGCACGCGATTGTTTTTGGCGGACATTTGTGACAATCAGCGTTCCCCTTGCCCTTCAGCGCGCCGGGCCCTTTGCGAAGTTGCCCGAACTGCTCGACGAACTCGGGGCCCCGACGGCGTCGGTGTTCACTCCCTACAACATCGACCCGTCGACGCTGCGCGCCGACTCGTATCTCCCGCTCGCGGACTGCGTGGCGTCGCTTCGGGCAGCTGCCGAAGCCGCAAAGTGCGAGCACCTGGGGCTTCTGCTGGGCAGTCGCTTGAAACTGGCGGACCTCGAACCCCTGTCCAGCCTCATGAAGTCAGCACCGACGATCAGGGACGCGGTGTTCGACCACGTCACATGGCAGCCGCGGTACTCGAACGCGGCCGTGGCCTATGTGCACGGCACGAGGGGGTTCTGGATCTGGGGATATGCCGCCTATGATCGAACGTCGATCGGGAGCCGTCATCTCTACGACATCGCTGTCGCCGCTGGTGTAAGGATGCTCGAAGAGCTGACGGACAGAGCAGTCAAGCCGCTCGAGGTCCACCTTTGCTACAGCCGCCCGGACAAGGCCGGCATCTTCGAGACCTTGCTCAAGACTCCCGTTCTTTTCAACCAAAGGCAAACCTGCCTCGTCATGGCGGACGAGAGCATGAACATGCCATTGAGGTCGCACGATCCACTGCGGAGAGCAGAGCTTCTCGAAAAATTTGATCACGCCTTCTCGAGCAAGATCCCGAGCATCTCCGAAACGATAAAGCACTACTTGCGCCCCGGCATCCTCAGGAGGGATGCATCACTCGATGCATGTGCGCTTCGCTTGAACATGCATCCACGCACGCTGCGGAGGAGGCTCAGCAAGGAGGGAACGAGCTTCGAGAACCTCGTTGCAGAGGTCAAATGCACGGTGGCCTACGAGCTTCTCGGCATGACCGATCTCTCGCTGAGCGAGATCAGCGACGCTCTCGACTTTTCCATGCAGAGCAATTTTTCCCATGCATTCAAGCGTTGGAGTGGTGTGAGCCCGAACAGATGGCGCGAGACGCGTCGTTGAGGCGTTTGAGCGGCGAGGACACGCGACGGCACCGTACCCTCCCATGGCTTCGACTGCTTTGCGTCCGGTCAAGGTCTTGATTTGCCAATGCCAGGGCCGGTGACATCGACCAATGATTGCCCTTGTCCAAAACGGGAATCCGTTGTGGTCATGGTTCGCTCTAGTCCGGGCTGCAAACTCGTCGGGCAGAGGGCGGCGCAGGCAAGAACGCCGCCCACCAAGGGCGGCGTTGGATAGTGTTTTGACGCGTTCGGTAGCGCTGGTTGCGGGGACGCGAAACCACCTTTACCGAATGATCATTGGCCGCTCGAACGGAACGGGCCAGTTACGATCTCTCGAATCTCGGAGTTCAGGGAGCCGACAAGGTTGCGTGGAAACGCCGTCAATCTCGGCGAATTTCATGCGGGAGGGGCTCAGTGTAGATAAGTCTACCCGGATCAGGCGGCCAGGTCTCGCGTTACCATTCCCAGATCACGCGCCACCTCGTCGAGAATCGAGTAGGAACGAACGCGCGCGCCGTGATCAAAAATCGCCGCTGCGACCATCAGTTCATCGGCGCCTGTTCTGGTGATGAACGCTTCAAGACCCCGGCGCAGAGTTTCCGGTCCGCCTACGATGGAACACGCCAGCATCCGGCCGACTTGCGCCTTCTCCGAAGGCGACCAAAAGGTCTCGATGTCGTTGATGGGGTGCGGGAGATAACCGCGCATTCCGCGCACCATACCGGTGGCGCGTTGTTGCGCCGAGGTGAAGAGCCGGCTGGCCTCTGCATCAGTCCCGGCCGCGATAATGTTGATCCCCGCCATCGCATAGGGGCGGGCAAGCTGCTGTGAGGGCTTGAATTGCGCCCGGTAGACATCAAGTGCCTGCATCAAGGAGTCGGGCGCAAAGTGCGAGGCGAAGGCGTAGGGCAGGCCAAAGGCCGCCGCCAGTTGGGCGCCAAACAGGCTGGAGCCCAAAATCCACAAGGGCACGTTTGTCCCGAAACCCGGCACGGCGCGGAGAGTCTGGCCGAGCTTGGGATCGGCCAGTAGGGCCTGCAGTTCCAGCACATCATCGGGGAAACGATCGGCTTCCATCGGATTCACCCGCAATGCCCGCAGGGTCATCTGGTCGGTGCCCGGTGCGCGGCCAAGGCCCAGATCAATGCGTCCGGGGAACAATTCCGCCAGCGTGCCAAATTGCTCGGCAATGACCAGCGGCGCGTGATTGGGCAGCATGATCCCCCCGGCACCGACCCTGATCCGTCTCGTGGCTGCCGCGACCTGCCCGATCACCACCGCTGTCGCAGCACTGGCAATGCCGACCATATTGTGATGCTCAGCCAGCCAGTAGCGCGTATAGCCCAGCTCGTCCGCATGGCGCGCCAGGTCAATCGAGTTGCGCAGAGCGTCGCCGGGACGCGCCCCTTCCGGCACAGGCGCAAGATCGAGGATGGAGTAACGGGTCATGGCGAATTGTCCGGGTGGGATGGTTTCGGCGATGTAGGGGTGAGGAAGGAAATTACGCAAGTTCGCACACTGACTTCAGGCAAGTGCAGCTGATGGAAAGCCTGCACGCTGCGGTTCACAACACGATCTTGCAACGCGACCTCACTTTTCGCCGCACACTTCGCTTGGTCAGGGGGGAGGCGGCTCAAGCTTGGCGGTACGCGACGGCCCTCGCGTGACGGCGAGGATCGACAGCTCGAGGCATGCGCCCGAGCCGTTTATCGCGACAACGCCGCGCGGGGCAATGCTTGACCCCGAGTGGATGCGTTGCCGTAGGTCAAGGCAGTTCGGCCACTCCACGACGTAGGCTCTTCGCTGAGAACCCTTCCGTGCGCTGCGTTCAACGAGCCCTTTAATTTTCATTGTATCGTATATACGATACTATGATAAGAAGGGATCAGCCAATCGCGCAGTGCGCAAAGCGCATCGTTCAGGTCGGACAGCAGGGAGAATGTCCAATGGCTCACGTCGTCGTTCTTGGCGCCGGTCTCGGCGGTACGATCATGGCCTACGAAATGAAGGATGCGCTGCGTCCACAGGACACCCTGACGGTGGTCAATCGGGGCTCAACCTACTCCTTCGTTCCGTCGAACCCATGGGTCGCGGTTGGGTGGCGGGAGAAGGGGGACATCGAAGTCGACCTCGCTCCCGTTTTCGAGCGTCGCGGCATCGCGTTCCGGCCGGATGGTGCCGTACGGGTTCATCCGGAGACCAATACGATCGCCATGGGCCGCGGCGACACATTGACCTACGACTATCTTGTCATCGCGACGGGGCCGGAATTGGCGTTCGATGAAGTCGAGGGCCTTGGCCCGGAGGGCAACACCCATTCGGTTTGCCATGTCGACCATGCGCTTCGGGCGAAGACCGCGTTCGATGCGCTGGCCTCGAAGGGAGGTCCGGTCATCGTCGGCGCGGCGCAGGGCGCCTCATGCTTTGGACCGGCGTACGAGTTCGCATTCATCCTCGAGACTGCGCTGCGCCGTCGCAAGGTGCGCGACCGCGTTCCGATGACCTTCGTCACGCCCGAGCCATACATCGGCCATCTGGGGCTCGACGGCGTGGGCGATACCAAGTCCCTGCTGGAAAGCGCGCTTCGCGAAAAGCACATCAAGTGGATAACGAACGCCCGGATGACGAAGGTCGAGCCTGGCACGATGCACGTGGAGGAGGTGTCTGCCGACGGGACGGTCGCCGCCCGGCACGAGTTGCCCTTCGCCTTCTCGATGATGTTGCCGGCCTTCCGCGGCGTGGAGGCGGTCCATGGTATTGAGGGGCTGACCAATCCTCGCGGTTTCATTCTCGCGGACAAGCACCAGCGCAACCCGGCATTCCCGAACGTCTTCTCGATCGGCGTCTGCGTGGCAATCCCGCCGATGGGCAAGACGCCGCTGCCGGTGGGCGTGCCGAAAACCGGGTTCATGATCGAGTCCATGGTCACCGCCACCGCCCGCAACGTCGGCGCGCTCCTGCGGGGCGAGGAACCGAGCGCGGTGGCGTCCTGGAACGCCGTCTGCCTCGCGGATTTCGGCGACAGCGGAATCGCCTTCGTTGCGCAGCCCCAGATTCCACCCCGCAATGTGAACTGGTCGTCATCGGGCAAGTGGGTGCACGCGGCGAAAATCGGCTTTGAGAAGTACTTCCTTCGCAAGATACGGCAGGGAAAGAGCGAGACGATCTACGAGAAACTCGCGCTCGACCTTCTGGGCATCTCGAAGCTCAAGGAAATTCACGAGGAACCGGCCTGATGCCGGACCGGGCTGAACATGCTCCAGTCGGCGTTAACGGGCTTCTTCCCGGCCACCATGATCTTCAAGGGCATGGGGTGTCGCGTCAGCGAGGCATTCCGCTGAACGAGAGCCGGCGATTTCGCGGTCCTGCAGTGCGCGGCCCGTCGCCGGCGGCCTTCTCCGGCTTGGGGCAGAAGAGCGTCTGCAGCGTCTGCAGGATGGTCGAGGCCCGCTGGTCGGCCAGCGCATAGGGCGGCTCGCCGGTTGGGAGGATGCGCGTCCCGCGTAGCCACTCATCCGGCCCGTCCGTCTGAGGCGCGTGCCCCGATCATGATCCGTATCGACTGCTACAGGAGACTTCCATGCACAAGGACTGGACGGCGCACATGGCTGGCCTTCAAGGCCCGCTCAAGGATCTGCGCGCGGGAACCCCGGACGTCATGCGCGGCTTCTCGACCATGGCGCAGGCCGCGCTGAAGACTGGCGCGCTCGATACCAAGACAAAGGAGCTGATCGCTTTGGCGATCGGCGTCGCCCTGCGTTGCGATGATTGCATCGCGTTCCACGCGAAGGCGGCCCTGCAGCAGGGCGCAACGCGAGACGAGGTCCTGGAGACCCTCGGCATGACCGTCTATATGGGCGCCGGCCCTTCCGTCATGTACGCAAGTCACGCCATCGAGGCCTTCGACGCGCTGACCGAAGCCGCGTCCGGCAAGACCGAGCCATAGTCAGTCGGCCCGCCGGCTCCTGCAGCGGTGCGACCTCCAGTTCGATGCAGATCAATGTGCGCGAACCGAGCGTCCAGTACTGAGGAAATACCTGCAGAGTATCCACTTCGATGAAAGGTCACGACAATGCGCACGATATTGCTAGCTGCCAGTGCTGTTCTTCTGACGTTCGGGGGAAGTTATGCGCAACAGGGTTCTGGGCCCACTCGCGGAAACGGTGCAGGCCAAGATCCTGCGATGGCCAGGAAGCAGGCGGATTGCCATCGTCAGGCTGACGAGAAGGGCTTACGTGGCCAGAGCAAGCGCAGCGAACGCCAGGCCTTCATGCAAAACTGTGTGCATGGGCAGTGAAGTCGGAATCGTTCATGTCGCCCGTTGGCCCCGATGCCGCTTTGACCCAGCTGACCCGAAATGACGGTTGGGCGGTAGACATGGCTATTGTCTACGCGTGGACTAGCACTTCGCTTGGGATGTCCTCGCGCCTTTCATCTTCGAAATCTTGCAGGCCCTTTTGCCCATGCTGACACTCTCGCGCCCAAAGATAGCCGGTGTCGTTGCGGCAGCATTCGGGCTGCTGACCATCCTGTCTGGCGGCTCCGCCTTGTTCGGTGGGCCAGAAGCGCGAGCAACTGCGGGCAACGCTGTTCCCTTCGTCCTCTGGTTCAATTTTTTCGCAGGCTTTGCGTACATTCTTGCGGGCCTGGCAATATTGGTCCGTCACAAGATAGCCTACCCCCTATCGGTCGTGATTATCGGCACGACGATGCTGATCTTCGGCGCGTTTCTCGTTCACGTCGTGATGGGCGGCGCATATGAGATGCGAACTCTGGTCGCGATGATTTTCAGGATTGCCGTCTGGCTGGCGATAACCATCGCCATTCGTCCGACTGGCGGCGATGCCGGTCCCGCATAGCTCGGGTCTGCAAGTCCGCAATTGGGACGTGGCTTCGATCCTGCCGTCACGCAGGGACACCACGCGGTCGAAGCGCGCGCTTCCCCCAGACGCCCCCACGAGGGCTCTCCTTGGGGTTGCCGTCAATCGAAAAGATACTTATGTTCGAATATGCGAAATAACAAGCGAAAGTCGCGAGGCCCGGAGCCCACCTTCATGCAGAGGCGCGTCGACGAACGGTAGTAGGGGCCCATGGCGGGAATTGATCACTGGAACGAGCGCTACGCCGGCGAGGCCTACCTCTTCGGCGAGGAGCCCAATGCGTTCCTGAAGTCGCAGTCTTGCCGCTTGCGGCCGGGGTGGAGCGCTCTGGCGGTCGCCGATGGCGAAGGCCGCAACGGTGTCTGGCTGGCGGAGCAGGGCCTCGCGGTGACCGCCGTCGAAGCCTCCCCAGTGGCCTTGGCCAAGGCGCGTGCACTTGCTGTGCTCCGCGGTGTCACGATCACGACTGTGGAGGCTGACCTGTCGACATGGACGTGGCCCGAAAAGGCCTTCGATTGCGTCGCGGCGATCTTCATCCAGTTTGCCGGTCCAGAGCTCCGAGCCAGAGTTTTCAAGGGCATGATCTCTGCTCTCAGGCCGGGGGGCGTGCTCCTGCTCCAGGGCTATCGCCCGGAGCAACTTGCCTACGGCACCGGCGGCCCCCGCGCGGTCGAAAACCTCTACACGGAGGCCCTACTGAGGGAGGCCTTCTCGTCCCTCGACATCATCGAGCTCCGCTCGCACGACAGCGTCCTGCAGGAGGGGACCGCGCATGTCGGGCCCTCCGCCCTGATCGATCTCGTCGCCGCCAGACCCATTTAGGAAAGGACCCTCCATGTTCGGTTTCCTCAAGTCGCGCACCCAGAGCGCGTCCCCGATCAAGACCCTCTCGCCGAGCGAGATCCATGACCTCATGGCGTCGACTGCCATAACGCTGGTTGACGTCCGTGAGCCGAATGAATTCCAGGCAGAGCGCATCCCGGGCGCGATCAACGTGCCGCTTTCGCAGCTGCACGCTCAGGCGGATCTCGTTCCGAAGGATAAGCCTGTCATCTTGCACTGCCTGTCTGGTGGGCGATCCCGGACTGCGCTCGACCTCTGTGCCCGCATGGGCCTGCCTGTCGATACACACATGGGAGGCGGGATCTCGGCCTGGAAGGCAGCGGGGCTTCCGGTTCGGCGTTGAAGCGCTCGGCGGCAGGGCTCGCGGTGCTCAGACCGGGCACCAGAGGGTCAACTCCCGCTCTGGCAGTGTCACGGCATTTCTGACGACTGCCCTGGGAGACGATAGAGGGCTGCCAGGGCCGATCAATGTGTCAGTGCCACGCGGCGACCCTGCCGGCCAAGGCTTTTGATTTCCGACACTGCCGCCATGCATGACGGCTATGGCAGAGAGTTTCGGCGCAGGGTTGTGGAACGTTCAGGCTGCTGGCAACGTCGGTGAAACGAATAGCCCCCGGGAGGGACGCGTGCAGCCGAAGAACCTGCTCTTCATCCTGTCGGACGAGCATCAGCGCGACATCACGGGCTGCTACGGAAACGGCATCGTAAGAACGCCACACATGGACCGGCTGGCGGCGCGCGGCGTCCGCTTCACGGATGCCTACACGCCCTGCCCGATTTGCGTTCCCGCGCGTGCCAGCCTGGCGACGGGGCAGTGGGTTCATCAGGTGGGAGCGTGGGACAACGCCGCCCCTTGGCACGGCGAGACGCCGAGCTGGCACAGCCGCCTGCGCGATGCCGGCCACGAGGTGACCTCGATCGGCAAGCTGCACTTCCGCTCCACCGACGACGACAATGGCTTCACCGAAGAGATCCTGCCGCTCCATGTTCTGGACGGGAAGGGCGATCTCATAGGAGCGATCCGCGAACCGCCGCCGAGGCGGGGCAGCATGCCGGCCTTCCGCAAGAGCGCCGGCGCCGGGACCTCGACGTACAACGACTACGACACCGACGTGACCGCGGCGGCCTGCCGCTGGCTCGCGCAGGTAAAGGAGCGCAACGGCGGCAAGCCGTGGGCCCTGTTCGTGTCGCTCGTGCGCCCGCACTTCCCGCTGACTGCGCCGCCGGAATTCTTCGCGCTGTATGATCCGGCCAGGATGCCGCTGCCGCGGCTTTACGATGAGGCGGGCCGCGTGCGGCACCCAGCGGTGAAGGCGCTGCGGTCCGTCATGGATTACGACGACTACTTCGAGGATCACGATGCAGTGCGACTCGCCATCGCGTCCTACTATGCGCTGGTGAGCTTCCTGGACGACAATGTCGGCAAGATCCTCGCCGCTCTCGATGCGGCCGGACTGACCGCGTCCACCCGCGTCATCTATACCTCCGACCACGGGGAGAATCTCGGCTGCCGGGGACTTTGGGGCAAGTCGGTCATGTACGAGGAATCGGCCGCCATCCCATTCATCGTCGCCGGTCCGGGCGTGGCGCAGGGCCGCGTGGTGGACACGCCGATCTCGCTGGTCGACTGCCACCGATCCATCATGGAGGCGGTCGGTTGCCCCGTTCCGGCGGAGGACGAGGCCTTGCCGTCCCGTTCGATCTGGGCGATCGCCGAGGGCGAGCGGCCTGAACGCTGCGTGCTCTCCGAGTATCACGCGGCTGCTTCGGTCACGGGCACCTTCATGATCCGGCATGGCCGCTGGAAGTACATTCATCATGTCGGCTTCCGGCCCGAACTTTTCGACCTTGAGGAAGATCCCGGCGAGACGACGGACCTCGCCGAGCGCCCCGGGATGGCAGCGGTGCTGGCGGAGTGCGAGGCACGGCTCCGGGCGATCTGTGATCCGGACGCGGTGAACGCGAAGGCCTTTGCAGATCAGCGTGCCCTGATCGCGAGCCATGGCGGGCGGGAGGCCGTCATTGCTCGGGGTGACTACAGCTATACTCCGGCGCCCGGCGAGAAGCCGGTGCTCGTCGTCTCCGCGTGACCTCCGGCAGGGCGGACGCCGTGAAGACCGGGCGCATCCAGCGGGCGGCCGAGATCGGTTACATCGTCCTCGTGTTCGTGGTTGCTCTCGTTCTCTGGCGCGAGGCGGGCAAGCTGCCGCCCGCGCCCTACGATCCGCTGGGACCCGCAGCGTTTCCCCGCTGGGCGGCCTATGGCCTTGCCGCTCTGGGCGTCGCGATGACCGTGCGGCTCCTCCTCGGCGGTGGCCTCGGACGTGCCGCCCAGAGCCTCGTCTCGGGCCTCGACGGCGCCGCCGAACATGACCTCAAGCCTTGGACCGCGGTCCTGACGCTCATGCTGGCGCTCGCCTATGCCGGCGTGTTGAGCCTGCGCTCCATCCCTTTCGTGCTGTGCACCGGCGTCTACCTGTTCGCGGCCGGCGCCATCCTCGGCCCGTTCCAGGGACGACGCCTGGCTGTCGTGGGGCTTTTCGCGGTGGTCGCGTCCGTCACGCTCGAGCTGCTGTTCCGCCGCCTGTTCAGCCTCGACCTGCCATGAGGCCGCGCCGATGACCCTGACCGACGCCTTCATCCATCTGTTCACGATGAAGGCGTTTCTCGTGATGGTCTCAGGCGTCGGGCTGGGAGTGCTGGTCGGCGTCCTGCCGGGCATCACTGCGGGCATGCTGATGGCCCTGACGCTGCCCTTCACCTACCACATGAGCAGCGTCGACGCGATCACGCTGCTGATTTCGATGTTCGTCGGCGGCGTGTCGGGCGGCCTGATCACGGCGACGCTGATGCGCATTCCGGGCGAGCCGAACTCGGTGATGACCTGCCTCGACGGCTATCAACTCGCCAAGAAGGGCTTTCCCGGTCGCGCGCTCGGCCTCGGCAATGCCTCATCCGTCGTTGGAGGCGCGCTGTCCTGGCTCGCCCTCGTTCTGATGGCGCCGCCCATCGCCAGCGCTGCGGTGGCGCTGGGCCCCTTCGAGAATTTCGCGCTCATCATGATGGCGCTCATCCTCATCTCATCTCTCTCGGAAGGCTCGTTCTTGAAGGGACTGTCCGCCGGCCTGCTCGGCATGCTGGTGGCATTCCCTGGGATCGACGAGAGCTCCGGCATCATGCGCCTGACCTTCGGTTCCGCCGAGCTGGAGGGTGGCTTCAACAGCCTCCCCGTCATCCTCGGCATGTTCGCCGTGAGTCAGGTCGTCGCCGACGCGCTCAACATCGACGAGAAGACGGACGCCATCGAGGCGTCCATGAACGGCATGTTCGTGACCCTGCGCGACTACGTCCTGCATGGTTGGAACATGCTCCGCTCGTCGCTGATCGGAATCTGGATCGGCATCCTGCCCGGAGTCGGCGCGACGATCGCCTCCATCGTCGCCTATACGACCGCCCGCAACCTGTCCAAGACCCCGGACGCATTCGGCCGCGGCAGCGAAGAGGCCATCGTCGCCTCAGAAAGCGCCAACAACGCCACCACCGGTGGAACGCTGATTCCGTTGCTGACGCTGGGCATCGCCGGCGGCCTGACGGACTCGATCCTGCTGGGAGCGCTGGTGATCCACAACCTCCAGCCTGGTCCGCTGCTGTTCAAGAACAACCCCGAGATCGTCAACACGATCTTCGCGACGCATCTCGTGGCGCATCTCGTGATGTTCGCGATGATGACGTTCGGCATCTCGATCTTTGCCCGGCTGATGAAGTTGCCGAAGGCATTCATCCTGCCGATGGTGATCGTGTTCTCGGTTCTGGGTGCTTTCGCGCTGAACAGCCGAAGCTTCGATATCTGGGTCATGCTCGGTTTCGGCGTGCTCGGCATCCTGCTCGAGGCGGCCAAGGTACCGCTCGCTCCGTTCGTCGTCGGCCTCGTCCTCGCGCCAGTCGCCGAGTCCGAGTTGCGCGCAGGCCTCATGGCATCGGCAGGCAGCTTCAGCCCGCTCGTCGAGCGGCCGATCGCACTGACAGTCCTTGTCATCTCTGCAGGGCTCTTCGTTTGGCCCTTCATCCGTGAATGGCGCCGGGCCAGACTGGCGTAGCGAAAGGACCGGGCTCGACCCGGCAGCAAGGGGAGGATCACCATGACCAGATTCACCAGAAGAACCGTCATTGCGGGCGCGGCGGCAGCGGCGGCCCTGCCGTTGGCCGGGCGAGGCGCCCGAGCGGCCGGCTTTCCGGAAAAGCCCATCCGCACCATCATCCCGATCGCTCCCGGCGGCCAGACGGACGTCCTGGCGCGTCTGTTGCAGCAGACCATCGACAAGAACAAGCTGCTGCCCCAGCCCCTTGTCATCGTCAACAACGCCGCGGCCGGCGGTACGGCCGGGACTCGCACCGTGCGTGACGCCGAGGCTGATGGCTACACCATCGGCATGTTCCACATGGGTCTGCTGACCGCGCCCGCCATGGGCGTGGTCGACTACGACCACACTGCTTTCGAGATGATCGGCCAGGTCGGGCGCACGCCCATCGGCCTCGGCGTGACCGCGACCAGCCGCTTCAAGACGATCCAGGACCTGATCGCGGAGGCCAAGGCCAAGCCGGACACGATCACCGTGGCCATGAATATCGGCCTGCTTCCCCACTTCGTACCGCTGATGTTCCAGCAGGATGCGGGTATCCGCCTGCGCTACGTTCAGTCGGGCGGCGGAGCGGTCCGCCTTAAGTCGTTGCTGGGCAATCACACGGAGGTTTCCCTCTTCGCCAGCTCGGAATTCGTGCTCTACAAGGAGCAGGGCATCAAGCCGCTGGTGATGTTCTCGGAAAGCCGCGTGCCGGACCTACCCGACGTACCGACGGCGCGGGAGATCGGCGTCAAGACGGTGTTCGAGGAGCGCGTCATGGCCTTCGCCCCGAAAGGCACGCCCCGCGACCGCCTCGACGTCGTCGCGAAGGCGCTGCAGGCCGCGCTCGACGATCCCGAGGTGGTGTCACGCCTCACGGCGCTGGGGATCGAGCGCCGGTTTGTCGACGGCGCGAAGCTTCGCGCCACCCTCGACGAGTTGAAGGGGCCCATCGTCACCGTGGGCCAGGAGGTCCGCAAGGCGCAGGCCGAGCAGGCCGCCGCCGAGAAGAAGCCGTGACCGCCTGCCGTGGCTGCCGCGTGGTCGGCGGCCACGGCGCCACCACCGGACGGAAGAGGCCGCGATGAAGCCCGCCAACCTGCTCTTCATCCTGTCCGACAATCACGCGCGGACGGCCATGGGCTCCGCGTCGGGCGGGCTCGTGCAGACACCGAATCTCGACGCGCTGGCGGCCCGCGGCACGCGGTACACAGCGGCCTACACCGCCAGCCCGATCTGTTGCCCGGCCCGTGCTGCCATCGCCACGGGGCGTTACCCGCACGAGACCGGGTACTGGGACAACGCCATCACCTATGACGGGCGTTTGCCGACCTGGCACCATCGCCTGCGCGAGGCTGGACATCGCTGCGCCGCCATCGGCAAGCTGCACTTCCGCTCCCTGGAGGACGACAACGGCTTCACCGAAGAGATCGGCACGATGCACATTCTCGGCGGGAAGGGCGGCGTGAGCATGCTCCTGCGCTGGTGCGGCGAGGAGCCCGTGAACGTGGGGCAATGGGAGCTCTATGCCGAGCGGAGCGGCGAAGGCACGACCACGTACCAGGCCTACGACGTCGACATCACCCGCAAGGCCGTCGAATGGCTCGAGGCGCACGCTCGCCGCGCTAGCAAGCCCTGGGCGCTGATGGTCTCGTATGTGAGCGCCCATCCGCCCTTCACCGTTCCCCGGCGCCTTCTCGACCGCTATCGCGACGCCGACATACCCCTGCCGCCGCGGTTTTCGCCCGACGAACGCTCGGAGCACCCGGCATCGGTGCATCACCGCAACATCTTCGCGACGCGCGACCTCGAGGAACCGATGCTGCGCGACGTGGCGCGCGCCTACTACGCGCTGTGCACCCATCTCGACGAGCAGATCGGCGAGGTTCTCGCGGCGTTGGCAAGGCTGGGCCTCACCGACGACACCCGCGTCATCTATACGAGCGACCACGGCGACATGCTCGGGGCGCACGGGCTGCTGGGCAAGTTCCATCTCTACGAGGGATCGGCTGGCGTCCCCCTGATCATGGCCGGGCCCGACGTGCCGGAGGGGCGGATCGTCGAGGAGCCCGTATCCCATATCGACCTCTATCCGACGATCCTCGACGCGTTCGGTCTCGCGTCCGAAGCGCCTGCGAACGCCTGCAGCCTCTGGCCGGTCATGGCCGGGCAGCCGCGTCCGGCGCCGGTCTTCGCCGAGTACCATGCGGCCGGCTCGCGGGCCGGCAGCTTCATGCTCCGGGCCGGGCGCGAGAAGCTGATCTACGACGTCGACGCCCCGCCCCAGCTGTTCGACATCGCCGTCGACCCGGACGAGACGAATGACCTCGCCGCGACTGTCGAGGGCAAGGCGAAGACCGCGGCGCTGGAGCGGCAGCTTCGCGCGATCTGTGACCCCGAGGAGGTCGACCGGCGCGCGAAGGTCGACCAGCGGGCAAAGGTCGAATTCTGGGGCGGGATGGATCTCGTTCGGAACGAGGGGCTGCTCGTCTACACGCCGGCTCCCGGCACCGCCCCCGAGATCGAGCCGGCGTCGTGACGCGGCGCGCGCTCGACAGCCGCACGCTCCGGTCGCTGGCCTGGGAGGAGCGCTCGTGACGATCGATGTTCGGGACGTGCCGCTCGATGGGCCCGAGGGCGTCGTGCCGGTGCGCGTCTTCGCGCCGCCCGCGCCGCGCGGCGGGTTGATCGTCTACATGGACGCGTTCGGCGTGCGGCCGGAGCTCGACGGGATGTGCCGCGAATGGGCCTCCCAAGGATACCTGACCCTGTTTCCAGACCTCTATTGGCGACAGGGACGTGTGCGGTTTGCTGTTCCGCGCCGTCGCGAAGACCCGCTCGATCCCGCCATGGTCGATGCGAACCTCGCGACCACGATGGACATGACCGTGTCGGACACGCGGCTCATCCTCGACCGCTTCGGCGGCGACGGTCCCGGGCGTGTCTCCCGGTTCGGGACCGTCGGCTACTGCATGGGCGCACGCCACGCGCTCGCGGCCGCGGCGGCGTGGCCGGACAGGATCCGCTTTGCCGCCTGCCTGCATGGCGGGCGGATGGTGTGGGACGGTCCGGATTCGCCGCATCTGCTGATTCCGAAAGTCAGGGGCAGGCTCTACCTTGCTTTCGCGACCGATGACGACACCTGCCCCGATGACCATCAGACCCTGCTGCGCGAGACGCTGGTGGCGTCGGGGGTCCGGGGGGAGGCCGAACGCCTCGCTGCCGGGCATGGCTGGATGTTTCCGGACCGCTGGTGCTGGGACGAAGCCGCTGCCGCGACGGTGAAGGCGAATATCCTTGCCGCGCTGGAGAGCGAGGTGGCCTCATGATCGACCTTCGGCAGCTCGAATATTTCCTCAAGATCGCCGAGCGACGCAGCTTCACGGCCGCGGCCGTCGAACTGCGCATTACCCAACCGTCGCTGACGAAGAGCATTCGCCTGCTCGAGCAGGATCTGGGCGTCCAGTTGTTCCGTCGCCTGCCGCGCGGGGTGGAACTGACGCCGTTTGGCGTGAGCCTCGCGCGGCATGCGCGCTCGGTGCGCGTGCAGGTCAAGGAGGCCCTCGGCGAGATCGAAAGCCTCCGGCAGGGCGTATCGGGCCGCATTACCGTCGGAGCCGGACCATCATGGCTGCGCCGCGTGCTTCCCCGCGCCGTCGGTCAGTTGATCGAGGAACGCCCGCTGGTGCGCATTCAGGTCGTCGGCGGCTTCGACGAGGCCCTGCTGCGCGGGTTGCGTCTCGGCGAAATCGATGCCGCCCTTGTGGAGATCCCCTCCGTCGAGGAGTGTACCGACCTCGATGTCAGTCCACTCGCGTCCGACACGCTGGTCGTCATCGCCCGCGAAGGCCATCCGCTCGCCGACGCTGGCTCCATTTCGGCGGCGGACTGCCTGGCATTTCCGTGGGTGCTGCCCCCGCGCGCAACGCGGACGCGGCGTCGCCTTGACTCACTTTTCGTATCCCGGGAACTGCCGCCGCCCGATGCTACGGTCGAAACGGAGTCGGGCGCCTTCATCGTCGCCATGCTCGGAGCCAGCGATGCGCTGACCTACACGACGCGACGGACGGTCGAGCAGGCGGAGGCGACGGGGATGGTGATCATCGACGTGCCGGACCTCGCAGCCGAGCGCACGGCCGGTTTCATCACGCGGCGCGGGCAGGCCAAGAGCCCGACGCTTGAGGCGTTGTTCGCCGGGCTGTCGGAGCTGGCGGCAGCGGATCCGCGCAATTGAACTGCGATTGCTGGCGGCTATGTCTCGCGGCGCCGAACTCAGTTGTGGGGCGGTGCGTGGCGTGACACCGTCATCACAACGATGACCGGGGGGATCCGATGCGCTGTGTCTTCGTCCTGTTCGACAGTCTCAACCGACACATGCTGTCGCCCTACGGCGGCAAGCGCGTCCCCACGCCGAACTTCGACCGACTGGCGAAGCGCGCCGTTACGTTCGACAATCATTATGTCGGCAGCCTTCCGTGCATGCCGGCCCGACGCGACATGCAGTCTGGCCGCCTCAGCTTCCTGCATCGCAGCTGGGGGCCGCTGGAGCCCTTCGACAACTCCTTTCCCGAACTGCTGTGCAAGGGTGGTGTCTACAGCCACCTGATCACCGACCACTTCCATTACTTCGAAGATGGTGGTGGCACCTATCACAATCGCTACGACTCGTACGAGTTCATCCGCGGTCAGGAGGGCGATGCCTGGAAGGCCATGGTGCAGCCGCACTGGGAGCGCCTGCGGGAAAAATATCATGAGCGGCAGTACAGCGAGGGTCAGCGCGAATACTTCCGTCATAACATGGTGAACCGCGAATTCATTCGCGACGAGCAGGATTTCCCCTCCGTCCAGTGCTTTGCGCGGGGGCTTGAGTTCCTCGACACGAACAAGTCTGCGGACGACTGGTTCCTCCAGATCGAGACGTTCGATCCGCACGAGCCGTTCACTGCCCCGGCGCGGTTCAAGCAGCCCTTCGACACCGGCTGGACCGGACCGGTGCGGGACTGGCCGCGCTACGGGCGCGTCGACGAGTTGCCTGAGGAGTGCGAGGAACTGCGGGCCAACTACTACGCGACGATGGCGTTGTGCGACTTCCTGATGGGCCAGTTGCTCGACTACTTCGACGCCAACGACCTGTGGAAGGACACCGCCCTCGTCGTCTCGACGGACCATGGCTTCCTCCTTGGCGAGCACGATTTCTGGGCCAAGAATCGCATGAACCTCTACGAGGAGATCGTGCACATCCCGCTTTTCGTCCACCACCCGGCCCATGCGGCGGCGGCGGGCTCGCGGCGGACATCGCTCACGCAGACGATCGACTTCCCGCAGACATTCCTGGACATGTTCGGCCAGCCGCACGCGCCGGAGATGCAGGGCCACTCGCTGATGAACGTGCTCGCCCGCGACGAGACTCCGCGGCGCGGCGTGCTTTTCGGTTACTTCGGAGGAGCGGTGAACGTGGCGGACGGGCGCTACACCTACCATCGTTATCCGGCGGACCTGCTCAAGCAGGAAATCTACCAGTACACTGTGATGCCGACCCACATCTTCGAACCGTTCAGCGTCGAGGAACTGTCGGGAGCGACCCTGTCCGAACCGCTTGCCTTCACGCGCGGCGTCCCGCTTCTGAAGGTTCCGGTCAACGATCGCTCTCCGTTCTTCGGGATCTACGGGCCGGGCGGACTTCTGGAGGACGAGACGCGCCTCTACGACCTCGCCGAGGATCCCGGGCAGGACCGTCCGATGAACGATCCGGCCATCGAGGCGAAGATGCTCGCCCTCATGAAGGACATGATGCACGCCAACGACGGGCCGCCGGAGGCGTTCGTCCGGCTCGGCCTCGACCCGAAGCCATAGCTCCGCGCTATGGGGAGCTTGTCCGAAGCTATTTGTGGGATGGCAGGTGGTTTCCTAGACTTGCCGCTTGCCGTCATTGAAGGAGTGCCGACCCGCAATGGCTGAGGTCGCAGGTGTTCCCGTCGACTTGGCATCCCGGGCGGTCGGCTTCGTCGGCCTGGGCGTGATGGGCGGCCCCATGGCCGCCAATCTGGCGTCGGCAGGGCATGATGTCGTCGTGTTTGACGTCGACGCCGCGGCCCTTGCCCGCTGCGGGGCCAACTCGGGCGTGCGCGCCGCCGCATCGCCGGCGGCGGTCGCTGCCGCGTGCGGCGCCGTGTTCACGTGTCTGCCCAGCGAGGAAGCGGTGCGCGCCGTCTACCGGGGCGAGAACGGTATCCTGGCCGGCGCGCGCGCGGGCCTCGTCACCTGCGAATGCTCAACGATTTCGCCCGAGCTCTCCGAGGAGCTTGCCCGGAGCATGGCGGATGCTGGCGTGCGCCATATCGAAACCGTACTCATCGGCCGGCGCACGCAGGCCGAGAGCGGACAGATCTTCTTCATCGTGTCCGGCGACCGGGCCGTCGCCGACGCGGTGGCGCCCCTGCTCGCCGTCATGGGGAGAGACTGGCGTTATCTCGGGGGCAACGGCGCGGCGAGCCGCGTGAAGCTCCTGCAGAACGCGCTCGGCTACATCAGCGCGATCGCCACGACCGAGATCCTCGCCCTGGCCCGTGCCAGCGGCGTCGATCCCGTCGCTTTCGCCGGCCTCGTGAACGAGGCGGGCGGCATCGGCGGATCGACCTATTTCCGGGAGCACGCGGAAGATGTGGCGCTCTGCCGCGACAGCGGATCGGGTCGGCTGCGCATCGCAGCCAAGGACATGCATCTCGTCATGGCGCTGGCGCAGGCATCAGGCCTTCCGTTGCCTCTCCTCGCCGATGTCGATGCCATGTACTCCGAGGCCATGGAAAGCGGCTTCGCCGAGGATGAATACACCGCCACGTGGCGTGTGATGGAAGCGCGGGCCGGACGTCGTCTTTTCGGCCGATGATCAACGCGATCCCGACCACGGGACGCACCATAAGGGAGGTTACGATGTCCGACGGACGGATCGACCGGCGCACCGCGCTCCAGATGGCCGGGGCGGTAGCGACCACCAGCCTCGTTCTCGGCACGGGGGCGCGGGCGCAGACGCCCAGACAGGTGCCGATGACGATCGTCATCAACCAGTCGCCGTGGTTCGACGGGTTCCGCAAGATCGTGGAGCTTTACGAGAAGGAGACCGGCAACAAGGTCAATCTCGACGTCAACCCGTTTGCCGGTAGCCTCGAGAAGCAACGCAACTCGGTGCGTGCGGCGCAAGGTCTGTTCGACCTGCTGATCATGAACGGGCTCTTCTACGCCGAAATGTACCACGGGGGGTTCCTGACCCCGATCAACGACATCGACCCGTCTTTCAAGCTCGACCCTGCGATCCCGACCTTCGACGACACGGTCTTTTTCGACCCGGTGACGAAGACGAATTCGTCGAAGGGCAAGCTGATGTCGGTGCCGATCAACCCGAACATCCCTCTGCTCTACTACCGGGCGGATCTCTACCAGCAGAAGGGCCTCAAGGTTCCCACGACGTGGGACGAGCTCCTCGCCAATGCCAAGGCCCTGCACAACCCGCCGCAGATGTACGGCATCGTGCAGCGCGGCGCCCGCGGCCCCTCCGACGTCACCTATGACTGGTTCCCCTATTTCAACGGCTTCGGCGGCGAACTCTTCAAAGACGAGAAGGCGGGTGACTTCACCGTCACCATCAACAGCCCCAACGGCAAAGCGGCGCTCGAATATTACGTGCGTCTCGCCAAGGAGGCCGGCCACCCCAACACGGGCGGCCAAGCGCAGGCGCAGGTGATCCAGAACGTGGTCACCGGGAAGGCGGCTCACGCCATCCTCGTCATCGCGGCCTGGGCGCAGATGGACGACCCGTCCAAGTCGGCCGTCGTCGGCAAGATGAACCTCGCCCTGCCGCCGTCCGCGCCGGGCTTCAAGCCGGCGCCGACCGTGGGCCACTGGCTCGGCGGGATCCCGAAGAACGTGCCGAAGGACCGCCAACAGGCGGCTCTCGCCTTCATGAACTGGTTCCAGACCTACAAGGCGCAGGTCGAGTACACCAAGGCGGGCGCGCCTCCGGTCCGGCTCGATGTCATGGCGTCCGACATGGCCAAGGAGCCGGCCAACCGCTGGATGAAGGCGATGCAGGAAGGACTTCCGCTGGGCCGGCAGATGTGGACTATCCCGGAAGGCGCGCAGATCGTCGCCATCACGGAACTGCGTCTCAACCAGGCGGTCACGGGCGAGATGACACCCGCCGCTGCGCTGAACGCCTGCGCCAAGGAGATCCACGAGGTCATCGAAAAGGGCGGCTACAAGACCGGGCGGCTGCCCGATCTGACTTGACCGCCTCATGACCGTCCTCGGCAGCAACGAGCTCTCCGCCGCGGCGTTGCCGGCCACGCCGGCGATCCGCGGCGGGTTGCTGGATCGCTTCTGGCCCGGCGTGTCGCTTGCGCCGAGCATCCTGCTGTTTCTGATCCTCACGCTGCTGCCGATCGCCAACCTCGTGGTGATGTCGTTTCACGACATCACCTGGCAGCAGGGCAGGGCGACGTGGACCCCCGTCGGCCTGCGCCATTACGCGGCGCTGGCCAACGATCCCCTGTTCAAGGCCGGGATCGGCAATACCGCCGTCTTCGCGACGGTCGCCGTGGCGGTGCAGATGCTGCTCGGCTTCTTCCTGGCGGTGCTCACCAGCCGCGTCTTCCACGGGCGGGTGATCTACCGGACGATATTCGTCCTGCCGATCCTCGTTCCCGGCATCGTCATCGGGGCGATGTGGAAACTGATGTACAATTTCGACTTCGGCATCATCAACCAGGCGATCGGCCTGGTCGGCATGATGCCGCGCGACTTCCTGGGCGATCGCAGCCTCGCGCTGGCCTCGGTGATCGTGGTCGACATCTGGCACTGGACGCCCTTCTGCTTCCTCCTCCTGCTGGCCGGCCTGGAGTCCCTTCCGCAGGACGTCTTCGAGGCGGCGCGGATCGACGGGGCCGGGTTCTGGCAGGAGCTGCGCCACATCATCCTGCCCCTGATGCTGCCCACCATCGCGGTGACGCTGCTCTTCCGGCTGATCGTCGCCTTCAAGGTGTTCGACGAGGTGTTCCTGCTGACGGGCGGAGGACCCGGGACGTCCACCGAGGTGGTGAGCTTCAGCATCTACCGGCGCTTCTTCACGGAGGACCGCATGGGCTATGGCTCGGCCATGTCGGTCGTCACGCTATTCGGGCTGGCGTTGCTGATCATCGTCGCGCAAGGCGTTGCCCGGCAGATGAGGCGCACATGAAGCGGCAGAGGACCCTCGGCCCGACCGTGGCGACGCACGGTGCGCTCGTCATCGCGGCGCTCGTTGTGCTCATCCCTTTCGTCTGGATCGCCGCGGCGGCGTTCAAGACGCAGATCGCCCTGTTGACGGGCGCTTTCCTGTTCGAACCCACGCTGGCCAACTTCAACGAGGTGCTGTTCACCAAGACGTCGGAGTACCTGCACAATTTCGCCAACAGCCTGATCGTGGGAACCGTCAGCACCGCGATCGTTCTGGCGGTTGCCACGCTGAGCGCCCATGCGCTCGTGCGCCGGCGTGCGCCCTCCTGGCTCATTCACGGTCTGCTGGGCTGGTCCATCGCGTTCCACATGATCCCGCCGATCACGATGGTCGGGCCGTGGTTCGTGATGTTCCGCACCGTCGGGCTGGACAACACCATGACCGGCCTGGTGCTCGCCCACATCACCCTCAACCTGCCGCTGGCGCTGTGGCTGATGTGTGTGTTCGTGCGCGAGATCCCCATCGAGCTGGAGGAGGCTGCCTGGATCGATGGTGCGACCGCCCCGCAGCTCTTCGTTCGCGTCATCCTGCCGCTCGTGATGCCGGGCCTGGCGGCGGCCGGCATCCTCACCTTCATCTTCAGCTGGAACGAGTTTGCCGTGGCGCTCAACCTGTCGCAGAAGGCGACGGCCACCGTGCCCGTTGCGATCGCCAAGTATGCCCAGGAGTTCGAGATCAAGTACACCGAGATGGCCGCGGGTGCGCTGCTGTCCGCAATCCCGGCCGTCGTGTTGCTGCTGCTGGGTCAACGTCACATCGTGAAAGGCCTCACGGCCGGAGCGGTGAAATGAGTATTCCGCTCTTCGGGCAGACCCTCGACAGGACACAGCTCAGGCGCAGGCTCGCGAGCATCTCGACGGCGTGCGGCGTGCGCCTGATGACCCTTGCCGATGGCCCGGAACGCGGCGTCCGGATGCTCGAGTTCCGGGCTGGCAGCGGCCTGCGCTTCACCGTTCTGGTGGACCGCGGGATGGACGTCGGCGACCTCGAGTGGCGCGGCGTGCCGCTCGCATGGCAGTCGGCGGCCGGCTATCGCTCGAGCGCCCTGAATGACCCGGAAAGCGAGGGCGGTCTCGGGCTCATGCGCTCGTTCACCGGCTTCATGCTGACCTGCGGCTTCGATCATGTCCGCCGGCCCGACCGCGAAACCGCTGCCCATTATGGTTCACCGATGCGCTCGGAGATCCTGCACCCGCTGCACGGGCGAGGGGCGCTCACGCCGGCAAGGCTTGTGGGCTACGGCGCCGACTGGACGGCGGACGGCGACCTCCTGCTGTGGTGCGAGGGCGAGGTTCGGCAGGCTTTCCTCTACAGCGAGCACTACGTGCTACGGCGGCGCATCGAGGTCATGGCCGGGTCGTCGCGGTTCATCGTGTCCGACCGCCTCGTCAACGAGGCGAGCATGGCCGCGCCGCACATGCTCCTTTATCATCTCAATCTGGGCTGGCCGCTGCTCGACGAGGGCTCCGAGTTTCTCGCCCCTGTGGCCGAGACGGTTTGGTCGAGCGTGCCGCGGGAATCCCAATCCGTGGGCTGCTGGCAGCAGGCGGGACCCCAACCGGGCGGGGGGCAGCAAGTATTCGTCCATCGCGTCGTCGCGGACCAGGCGGGCACGATCAACACCGCTCTCGTCAACCGCCGTCTGGGCGTAGGCGTTCGGATCGGCTGGCCGAAGTCGCAACTTCCATGGATGCAGCAATGGCAATGCTTGGCGGAGGGAACCTACGCGTTCGGCATCGAGCCGGTTACCAACCGCTTCGGGACCCGCTCGGAACTCATGGAGCAGGGCGAGATCGCCTGGATGCAGTCGGGCGAAGAGCGCCGCTATGACCTCGCAGTGGAGGTGCTAGACGGCAATGATGCCATCGGCGCGTGCGAGCACGCCATCCGTCAGCTGGCTCCGCTCCAGCCCGAGTGCCCGTCACGGTCTGGCGCGAACCATCCCTGAAGCGCCATGCCGGACCAACCCTCAACCCTCGCCGACCTGTTTCGGAGCCTTCTGAAGCGGTTGGGCTTTGACGGCTATGACCCGGCGAGGCACTACATGCGCGGTCCCGGTCCGAAGTCGCGAGCGTTGCAGCAGTCGGACCGGCCGTCCGGCGAACAGGCAGGATCAGAGCGAGGCGACAGGAGGCCCGACCAGGATCGCCGCTGACGCGCGCTGCTCGTTCGCCGCCGCGTCATGCATCACGGCCCGCGCCCGGCATGCCGGCGAGGCTGGCCTGGCGCGAAATCTCATGCGCAGTATAGCGCTCGATCACGGCGCGCACGGGCGGCGCACCGAAACCCGGCGAACCGTCGATTGGAATCGCGCCGTCATCGAGATGCTGCGGGCCACCGCGAACCTCGTCGAAGAGGGGGCTCTCGCGGACCTGTCGTTCCAGGATCAGGAATGCCGGCAGTGCTGCCGCGACCTGCAAGCTGATCCTGTCGAGCACCGGCCCGACGGGGTTATGCAGGCTCACGCCGACCCCCGAGGCGTCAGCCAGTTCGAGCATGGCCATGCCGGAGCGGATACCGATCCAGCGCAGGTCCGGCAGGATCGCGTCGCAGACGCCACGCGCGAGGAAGTCCCGCGCTTCGGGAAGCGTAGACAGTTGTTCGCCGCCCGCGATCCGGATTCCGCGGTCGTTGGCGAAGCTGCGCAGCGACCTCGCGGTTTCGGCATCGAAGGTCTTTTCGTCGAGTGGTTCCTCGAGCCAAAACAGGCCTGAGCGCTCCACTTCCCGCAACACGGTGCGAGCCATCACCGGGGACAGACGGGAGTGGCAATCGACGAGAAGATCGACATCCGGGCCGATCGCATCGCGGACCGCCACGATTCGCGTAATGCCTTGAGCTAGCAAGAGTCGGGCTTTTGCCTCCGGTGTGCGCGACCAGTTCAGCCCGTCGAAGGGTGCAATCTTGATAGCGTGGTAGCCGTCCTCGGTGACGACCTCCTGGGCCCGCTTGGCAAAGCCGTCCGGCGAGCGGTCTACAATGCCACGGTTGATGTTGGCGTACACCGGAACCGTCCGCCGCTCGGGGCCGCCCAGAAGGGTCGTGAGGGGGACATTTGCGCGACGCGCCAGCGCATCGAGAAAGGCCTGCTCGACTGCTCGCATCACCGTCGTGCGCGCCAGAGAGGCGTGCGCCATACGCAAGACGGACACGGCCTCTCCCGGACCGGCGACGGCACGCCCTGCCAACAGGGCATTTGCGTGGCCAACTTCGGCCAGTACGGCTTCCTCGGCCCCCGACAAGGTGGCCTCGCCCCACCCTGAGGGCCCATCCGCGAACGCGACCTCGACAATGATCCACATGGACTTGGCCGATACCGGGATGGGGAACCCGGAGACCGAGGCGACGGTTAGCGCTGCTACGGTCATGGTCGTACCTGCCTGCCTTTATGGGGACGAAATCATTCGCGAGGCATAAGGATCACCGCTGCGACGTTGCCAGTCTTCGAGTTGCAATGCCAACTGCCGGCGAAGCGGCTGAAGATCGCCGCGCCACACGAGATTGACCATTTCGCCCGGATCCTCCTGCAGATCGAAGAGTTGCTCAACGCTGGAACCGGGAGTCGGGACGGGATAACCCTCGGTCGCGGGGTGATCGAACAGGCTCCACGGATAGTAGCGGATCAGCTTGTAGCGATTGGTCCGGATCATCCGCTGGCTCGTTCTGTAGGCTGCACAGAACGTGTCACGGGGGGCCTGGTAGTTGCCCTGCAGGAGTTTTCTCAGGCTCTGCCCGTCCGACGACTCTTCGACGTCGAGCCCGGCGATGTCGAGCATCGTCGCGCGCGTATCGGCGTGCCAGACGAGATGCGGCACGCGCAGGCCCGGCGTGATGCCGGGGCCGGCCATCATCAGCGGCACGTGGAGGCTGTGCTCGTAGAGGTTCTGCTTTCCCATCAGCCCGTTCTGGCCTAGCGCCAGCCCGTGATCGGCGGTGTAGACGACCACCGTGTTCTCGAGCAGTCCCATACCGTCGGCAGTTGAGAGGATGGACCCGATAGCCGCATCGAGGTGGGCGATCATGCCGTAGTAGTCGGCCACGTGCCGGCGAATGGCTTCAAGGGAACGCGGAAAGGACTCCAGTGTCTCGTCCCGCACCAGAGCATCCCCGTTGTCGAAGGGATGGCACGCCAGGACGTTATCAGACAACGTCACTGCCTCCGGCGATACCACGTGCTCGGGCGGGGGGGTGCGCGGATCGTGCGGCGCGGTGAACGCGACATAGAGGAAGAACGGTGCTCCCCCGCCATGAGCGCCGAGGAAGCGGCGAGCCGCGTCAGCGAACAGGTCGGTGGACAGGCCGTCCTCGTGGCGGATGTCGCCGGTTGCGTAGACGCCGGTCGGGTCGAAGGCGTTGAGCGGAACCTTGTCGTGGTCGCTCATCCCGCCGAAGAAGATCCGATCGCCCGATGAGAACGAGCGCGCGAATGCGGCGCGGTCGTTGTGCCATTTGCCGATGGCGTGGGTCACGTATCCTGCTTCGCGCAGGCGTTGCGGAAACGTCGGCAGGTCCGCCGGAATGGTGAAGGCCGGGCATTCCGCCTGGCCGGTGGTGTAGTCGTCGGCGGTCGGATTGCAGGAGGATGCGAAGATATTGCGCCCCGTCATCAGCGAGGCACGACTCGGCACGCAAACGGCCGGGTGCATGCTGCCCTGGCAATGCGCCTGGTCGAAAATCGTGCCGCGTCGTCCCAGCGCATCGAGATGAGGTGTCCGGACCGCCGAACATCCGTTGATGCCGATCGACTCAAAGCGGTGGTCGTCCGCAATCAGGAAGATGACGTTGGGCCGCTGGGACATCGACATGGCATTTTCGCGATAAGGTTCATCGGCCTCGACGGCTCGAAATGTGCTTGGGCTGATGCGCGCCGCCCGATCTAGAAATGCAGCAACGGGCTCTTGTACGGGTCAATCCCAAGCCGTTCGGAAGGGATGCCGTCGCCCTTCGCCGGTATGAGTTGGAGGGCGTCCGTCCCGGCCGCATTGATGATCGCAGGGCGGGCACCCTCGACATCCTCGATCCAACACAACAGCCGCGCCTTCAAGTCATCAGCCACGGCGCGAAAGGTCGACATTCCTGCCAAGTTGACGAGTTCGCACGGGTCATTGTCGAGGTCGTAGAGAAAGGCCTCGCGGTAGACGTCGGCGCGCTGTTGAGCCTCGTCATAGGCCGCTGTCACCGAATACTTCCAACGCTGCGTGCGCAAAGCGCGCCCGGTCTCGGACTCGCTGATCTGGATGAACACCTCGTCACGCCACGGCGCACGGCCGTCGCGAACGACCGGCATGATCGAGCGGCCGGTCATTGTTTCCGGTACGGCGATGCCGGCCGCGTCGAGCAGCGTCGGGGCGACATCCACCGTGCTGAACAGCCGGCGCACCTCGCCGCCGCCGATGAAGCCCGGGCCCGTAATCATCGTCGGCACGCGCACGGAACTCTCATGGCAGGAGCGCTTGTACTCTCCGTTCCTCGTCTTGAAATGGCAGCCGTGGTCGGATGTGAACAGCACGATCGTATTGTCCACGAGGTCGAGGCTGATCAACGCATCCATCAGGCGGCCAAACGCCTCGTCGAGGCGCCGAACCATGCCGTAGTAGCCGGGCAAGTGCTGCGGGCTCGTGCCCTTCAGCGCGACGAGATCCGGAGGGACCCAGTGTCCCGTGTCCACTCCACGCCCGATCGGCGGCGGGTAGTTGTCGAGGTGGTTCTGGTGATGGGGCTCCAGGAAAGACATGAACAGGAAGAACGGTTCCTGCTGATGCCGGTCGCAGAATCGGATCGCCTCGTCCGTCAGCGCATCGACGCGATAACCCGGGAGCTTGCGACGACGACCGTCCTCATCGAAGAGCACGGCGTCATACGCGTCCGAGCAGTATTCGAGCAGGTTGGCGCCGAGCCAGGACCGATATCCGCCACGCTCGGGCGCCATCACGGGATCGCCTGATCCCAGGTGCCATTTGCCGATGTAGCCGGTGTGGTAGCCATTGCGGTTGAAGACCTTGGCAAGCGTCTCGGCGTCCTGCGAAAGCGGAATGTGGTTGCGCCAGCAACCCGTCTGTGTCGCAAACCGTCCTGTCTGCATGCAGGAGCGCGCCGGGCCGCAGAGCGGCTGGACGGTGATCGAATTGAAAAGGTGCGTGCCCTGGCGGGCATAACGGTCGAAGTTGGGTGTCAGGCCCATCGGATTACCGTGGAGGCCGGTCGTATCGAAGCGCTGCTGGTCCGTGAAGAACACGATGACATTGGGCTTGCGCATGGACCATCCTCCTGAGGCCCCTACGTTAGGCAGCGCGAGCCATTGCGGGAAATGACTTTCAGTTCCTTCCGCCATAGCGCACCGGAATGTCGCGAACCCCGGCCTGCCATTCCTGGAACGATGTCATGGCCGGCGCCTCGGCATTTGCCTTGGCCGTGCAGCCGATCGATAACCACGTCTGCTCCGCCTCCGGATCGCCGCGCCGATGACATGCTGTCCCAAGTCCGACCCGCCCGCCGCCCCGTCGGCGACCTTTTCCGAGGTTGTGGCCGACCCGTCTGCCGCGGGTGATGTCGTGCGCTTCCAAGGAGGCCCGAGCTTCATCGGCACGGATCGACCTGCGCTCAAGCCGGACGGGGAGGGCCCGCGGCGACCGGTTCGCCTGAAGCCCTTCGGGCTCGAACGTCATGCCGTCACGAACGCGCGCTTCGCGCGTTTTGTCGAAGCGACCGGGTTCGTAACGGAGGCCGAGCAGTTCGGCTGGAGCTTCGTGTTCCAGACGTTCCTCGATGAGCGGTTGAGCGCTCCCGCGCCCATCGATACGCCTTGGTGGCGCAAGATTGACGGGGCCTGTTGGCGTCGCCCGGAAGGTTTCGAGTCCACCATCGCGGGCCGCGAGAACCATCCTGCCGTCCACATCTCGTGGAACGACGCGAGGGCCTTCGCGCAGTGGTGCGGCGGGCGACTGCCGACCGAGGCGGAGTGGGAACATGCTGCCCGCGGTGGTGCCGCTGACAGGCGGTTTCCCTGGGGCGACGAGGAGCCGGACGACCAGCGGACGCTCTGCAACATCTGGCAGGGGCGGTTTCCCGATCTGAACACCGTTGCCGACGGCTATGCCGGGACTGCTCCGGTCGATTCCTTCGCACCGAGCCCGGACGGTCTCTTCAACATGGTGGGCAATGTGTGGGAGTGGTGCCAGGACCCTTTCCGCACCCGATCCCTCACACGGGCTGGGAAGGATCGGGACCGGCAGGCAGCCGCCGAGATGGAACGCGTGATGAAGGGCGGTTCCTATCTCTGTCACATCAGCTACTGCTACCGTTATCGCATCGCCGCACGGCTCGGTCGACACCCCAACACGTCGACCGGGCATGTCGGCTTCCGCGTCGCCTACGACTGAGGTCAGTCGATGAGCCGCCGCTGCGTCTCGGAATCGAAGACATGCACGTCTTGCGGGCTCACGGAAAGACGCACTGCGCTGCCGCGGACCGGGCTTGCATCTCTCGGCAGGCGGACGCAGACGAGGCCCTGCTCGCCCTCCATGTAGGCGAACGTTTCCGGCCCCAGATGCTCGACAAGCACGACCTGTGTCGCGATGGGCCCCTCGTCGGTGATCGAAAGATGCTCGGGACGGATTCCTGCCACGACCTCCTGGCCGGCGAGCGCCCGGCACGCCGGCGACAGCGGCAGGACGGCGCCGGCACGCGTGCGAATTTTGCAATCCGGCCCCACCGTGCCGCGGTAGAAGTTCATCGACGGAGAGCCGATGAACTCGGCCACGAAGAGCGTGCTGGGCTTGTCGTAGAGTTCGAGCGGAGAGCCGACCTGCTCGACATTGCCCTTGTTCATCACGACGATCCGGTCGGCCATCGTCATCGCCTCGACCTGGTCGTGCGTTACGTAGATCGACGTGGCGCCGATCTCCAGGTGTAGCTTTCGGATCTCGGCGCGCATCTGCACGCGCAGCTTGGCATCGAGGTTCGACAGGGGTTCGTCGAAGAGGAAGAGCTGCGGGCGGCGGACGATGGCGCGACCCATCGCTACGCGCTGCCTTTGACCGCCTGAGAGTTGCCGTGGGAACCGTTCCAGCAGGGTGTCGAGACCGAGCACGCCTGCCGCCGTCTTCACCGAGGCCTCTATCTCCGGCTTCGGGCGTTTTCTCAGCCGCATGTTGAAGTCGAGGTTCGCCTCAACCCTCATGTGCGGATAAAGCGCGTAGGATTGAAACACCATGGCAATGTCGCGCTCGCGCGGCTCGAGGTCGTTGACTCGTTGGCCGGCGATCACGATGTCCCCGCGCGAGGCCTCTTCCAGCCCGGCGATGATGCGCAGAAGCGTGGACTTGCCGCAGCCCGACGGGCCTACCAGGACGATGAACTCCCCCTGTTCGATGGAGAGATTCACGTCGTTCATCACCGACAGGGCCCCGAAGGACTTTGCGACGTTGCGGATGTCGACGGCTGCCATGGCGCTCCGACCTACTTCACTGAACCCAGCGTCAACCCGCGCACGACGAAACGCTGACCGAAGAACATGATGAGGATCGCCGGGATGGTGGCTACGATGGAGGCTGCCGCCATCTGGCTGTGCTGGATCTCGAAGTCCTGCGCGAATTTCGCGACCCCCACCGGCACGGTCGCGGTCGCGCGCGAGGTGAGATTGAGCGCGATGGCGAATTCGTTCCAGCTGAAGACGAAACTGAGGACGCCGGCCGCAATGAGCCCCGGCACGACGACCGGCAGGACGACAAGGGTGAACGCCTGGACGCGGGTGCATCCGTCGACCTGCGCCGCTTCCTCCATCTCCTTCGGCACCTCGGCGAAGAACGCCATCATGAGCCAGATGGTCATCGGCAAGTTGATGGTGACATGCGTGAGCACCAGGCCCGTCAGCGTGTCGTAGAGGCCGAGGTGTCTGAAGATCAGATACCAGGGACCCACGAGCGTGATCACCGGAATCATGTGGAAGAGCAGCAGCCAGGCCAGGATGCCTCCCGACACCCACTTCGACCAGCGGAACCGGTGGAGCGAGTAGGCGCACAGGGTTCCCAGGGTCAGCGCGACGATCGTGCTGATGCTTGCCACCACAACGCTGTTCCACAGGTTGTTCGTGAACTGCGAACGCCGGCTGAACAGCACGTCCATGTAGCTGGTCAGCGTCGGCTCGAAGATCCACGTCCCCTGGTAGATATCGATCTGGTACTTGAACGAGTTCATCAGGATCCAGAGGAACGGACCCACGACCATCGCGAGCGTGCCGGCGAGGAAGATGCGCTGGAAGAGCGAAAGGCGTCCCATGTCAGGCCTCCTTTCCGCCCTGCGTCGCGCGGCGCGACACGAGCAGGAAGCTCACCACCATCAGGATCACCGTGACGGACAGCATCGCCCCGTAGCCCAGGTTGTTCTGTGCGAAGAACACCTTGTAGAGGTGGAGGCTGATCAGTTCCGTGGCCGTGCCCGGCCCGCCGGAGGTCAGGAGGAATACCTCGTCGAAGGTCTTGAAGGCGAGGATTGCGCGGAACGTGAAGGCGACAGCGATCGCGGGCCGCAGCAGCGGCAGGACGATGTAGCGTGTGACCTGCGCCTGCCGCGCCCCGTCGATCCGCGCCGCCTCGACGACGTCGGATGGCAGGCCTTCCACCGCTGCGAACAGGATCAGGAAAATGAATGGCACCCAGTGCCACACGTCGACCATGATGACCGATGCCAGCGCGAAGCGTCCGTCGCCCAGCCAGTTCACCGGACCCAGTCCGAACACGGACAGGAACTGGTTGAAGACGCCGAAATCGTAATTGTACATCAGCCGCCACATGCTGCCGATTGCCACCGGCGGCACCAGGATCGGCAGGATGATCAGCGTCCGGATCAGGCCCTTGTAACGGGAGACCCGCGACACCGTTATGGCCAGGGCCAGCCCGATGGCGAGTTCGAGCGAGACGGCGACGAACACGAAGATCAGCGTATTGACGATCGCCGGTCGCAAGCCCGGATCCTCGCCGAAGTACCGCAGGTTCGCCATCGGATCGAAGGTGGTGTGCTCGACACCGCCCTCGAACCGGTACGTCGATACGCTCATCATCAGCAGGTTGAGGAGCGGATAGAGCGACAGGACGATGAAGACAACGACCGCCGGCAATAGGCTCCAGTAGGGGAACGTCCTGTCGATCAAGCCGGCAGGTTGGTGTCTCATCGGCGGGGGTCCCATGAGCGATGGAGCCGCGCCGCGGCCAGGCGAGGCGGCTCCAGGTCAGTTCGGGAGGATCCCGTCACTCGGGCAAGGGCGGAAGCTTGCCGGTCTTTCGACCCGAGCGGGAGAAGATGGTTTCGACCTCGGCGGCGGCAGTGTTGAGCGCCTTGGCCGGCGACATTTCCCCGATCAGCGCCTGGTTCAGCCTCAGGCCGATCGCTTGCTCCACGGCAGCCGCCTCGGCGTAGCCGAGCGACGCGACGGACGCCTCGACGCTCGCCAGGTAGGCCGGCATCCAGGCGAACTGGGGCTTGGAGGCGAGATCCGACTTCAGTGTATCGGAGCGCACCGGAATGCCGCCTGCTTCAGCGTAGGCCCGCTGCGCTTCGGCGGTGCTGAACCATTTCAGGAAGGCCAGGGCCGCCTTGTGCCGCTCGGCGGTCGCGTTGTTCGGGAGCGCGAACGACCAGTTGCCGATCACGACTCCCGGCTTCTGCCCCGGCACAGCGGCCGGTACGGCAGCAGCCGCCACCTTGCCTGCGACGGCCGACTTCGTCTTGTCCTCGAAGTTCGACCAGGCTGCGATGACGACCTGTACGGAGGCGGCCTTTCCGCTGGCCATGAGTTGGATGAGGTCTGCCTGTCCGATGGCGCCGAAATTCGCCGGGCCGCAACCTTTCGCCAGCGCGATGAACTGGTTGAGCGCGGCAAGGACCTTCGGGCTGTTGACCGTGACGGTGTAGTCGCCCTCCTGCGGATTGGCGACGAATTCACCGCCATGGCCGACCATGAAGGTGCTGAAGTCGTAGCGAATCGGATTGCCACGCTCCCCGCGGATGACGAAGCCGTACAGGCCGGGGGGCGACTGCAACTTCTGGCAGGCGGACGCGACGTCGTCATACGTCTTGGGAGCACCCAGGCCCGCCTTGTCGTAGAGATCCTTGCGGTAGGCCACGATGTGGACGTTGCAGTTCGGCGGAACGCCCATCAGCTTGCCACCGTCCGGCGTGCGCCAGCGCTTCTGGGCATTCCACCAATGGGTGTTGCCGCAGGTCAGCATTTCCTTCGGCAGCGTGAACGACGGGTCCACGTCGTTGATGGGCTTCAGGAAGCCGCCCTCGTAGAACTCGATCGTCCAGCCGCCGTCGAGGTTCAGGAGGTCGTAGGGGCTCGATGCGCCCCGCACGGCGTTGCGCGCCTTCTCGAGCATGCCGCCATAGGGCGTGACGTCGAGGTTGACCTTGTTTCCGGTCTGCTTGCTGTACAGATCGACTGCCGCCTCGAAGCCCGCGTACCAGGGCGACGCATTGATGAGGATGGTGATCGGCGTGTGCTTGCCCACGTCGACGGACTGCGCCGATGCCGGTGCGAGCGCCGCCCCTGCCAAGGCGATGCTCAGCGTCGCTGCTTTCAGGAGACCGTGAAGCCTGTCGTGCATGATGTCCCTCCCGATGGTGCTCTTGTTTGGCGGCTTATCGACACGCGCGGCAACGACCCGCGTCGCGCCGTAAACGGTGCGGCACTCTGTGCGTGTTGCTTAATGTTATGTGGTATCGATATGCCCGAAAAATGAAATTCAGGGCTGTCTGCCATTCCCGGGAGCTATCGATGGTAGACCGCAAGATCCGGGCCTTCCTCGCGATCGTGGAAGAGGGCACGCTCACCGGCGCAGCCGGACGGATCGGGCTCGCACAGCCCTCGCTGACGAAGTTTCTCCAGCGCCTCGAACACGAACTCGGCGCGAAACTGTTCGAGCGGCGGACCCGTGGGATGGAACTCACTGCCTTCGGGGAGAGCTTCCTGGGTCATGCCCGGCGCATCGAGGCGGAGTACAAGTTCGCCCTGGAGGAAATCACCGCGATGCGAAGGGGCGGGCTTCCCGTCCTGCGCATAGGGGCTGGACCTCTCTACCACATGCTTCACATCCCGATCGCGCTGCAGGTGCTCGTTCGGGAGTTTCCCGGCACGCGGCTCGATGTCATCGCCGATATCAACCGCACGGTGATGCCCATGCTCCAGCGCGGCGACGTCGATGTCGTGTGCGGCGAGATCGAGCCGGACCTCGATCTCTACGGAATGGACAGGATCGAGCTCCTGACGGCCGAGATCGGGATCGTGATGCGCCCGTCGCACCCGCTTGCCCGCCACGAATTGTCCGGCCCGGGACTTGCCGGCTGGACGTGGGTGGTCTTCCAGCAAGACGACAGGGCGCTGACGCGGCTCGCCAGGTTCATGGGCGGCGACCGTCTCGGCTTTCGCGTCGCCGTCTCGACCTCGTCCTTCGCAACCGGCCTGCGTATGGTCGCGGGCTCGGACTATCTCATGGTCGCGCCCGCGCAGCTTCAGCCGGTGATCGAGGAGGCCGGCCTCATCGTGCGCGTGCCCAAAGAGCCGATCTGGCAGTTCAAGACGGGGGTTACGCTGCGGTCCTCGAGCCGTCCCATCCCGATCATTGCCAGGCTGATCGAACTTCTGCGTCACTCCACCGCGTCAGCAACGGTCGGCCGGAACCCCTGCTGACGCCCGGCTCTATCCGAACAGCCTGCTGTGGAGTGACTGGACGCTAACGCTGACTGCGCCGAAGAGCGCAGCTTGCCCGCGCAGCACGCTCGTCTTCAGGACCGGCGGGGCGCGCATCGCGCGCGTCGCGAGGTCGAGCACACGGGCGCGGAGTTCGGCTCTGGCTCCGATGCTGCCGCCCAGCACCACCAGCGACGGGTCGAGGATCGCCTGCGTCGCGGCGATCGCCTGCACGAGGAGCCGGGCGATTTCCTCGATCGTCGCCGAGGCGACGGGGTCGCGCCCCCCGGCGCGGTCGAAGATCGCGCGCACGTCCGCGTCGGGCGCGCCACCGCCGGCGCGATAGCGGTCGAGGATGGCTGACCCGCCGACCGCCGCCTCAAGCGTGCCGAAGCGGTGGCCGCGGGCGTCGAAGGGATCGCCCCCGAACGGCAGGTAGGCGATTTCTCCTGCCGCGCCCCGCGCCCCGTGCAGCAGCCGTCCGCCGGCGATGATCCCCATCCCGATGCCGGTGCCCAGGGCCATGAAGACGAGATCCGCGACGCCCTGTCCGCATCCGTGGCGCCATTCGCCGAGCGCAGCCATGTTCACGTCGTTCTCGATCACGACAGGGAAGCCGAGCGTGTCCTCCAGAGCCTGCGCCACGTCGAACGCGTCCAGCCCCTCGATGTTCGGCGCCAATTCGATCCGCCCGGTATCCGGACGGAAGACGCCCGGGCTTCCGATGGCGCCATGCCGCACTGAGCCCGGATCGACGCCGGCGCGCCCGGCGACGTCCAGCATCATGTCCCGGATCTGGACGATGACGTGCCGCGCGCCGCGGCGGTCCGTTTCCTGCGTCGCATCGCCGACGATCCTGCCGACAAGGTCCGCCAGGGCGACCTGGACCTTCGTGCCGCCGAGGTCGACGCCGAGGACGAAGGCGCCGTTCGGCTGCAGCGCGTAGGTGGCGGCGCTGCGGCCGACGGGTCCCTGCGTTCGCCCGAGCAGCCTGATGAGACCCGCGCCTTCCAGCTGCCGGACGACCTCCGACGCGGTCTGCTTCGACAGGCCGGTCAACCGCGAGAGTTCCGCGCGGGAAACGGGTCCCCTCGCGAGCATCGTGTCGAAGACGGCGCGAAGGGATGCCTGGCGGACAATGGACGGGGAAGGGGCCTCGTTCATGGCTCTGCCTGCGAAGATAGTTCGGGCTGCGAACTAACTGAAGAGTAAACCCTTGGGCTGTCAACCCATGGGGCGCTCTGAGGGGGGCGATCTCGGGTCAATCCCGCGATTGTTCCGTCTATTCGTCCAGCTTCTTTACAAATGAGGCTTCGTGTGCACGAATGCCTACAGGATCGAGGACCGCCTGAGCTGGCTCCCATGCGTGACGTCCCTTCCCAAGGTCAGGCCTTCGTTGCGGATGCCCGGCCGGGGGTGCCCGCGATCGACATCCAGGGCGTGGGCAAGACGTTCGCGACCGATCCCGTCGGGACCGCGCCTGTGCTGGGATCGATCGACCTTTCCATCCGGGACAACGAGTTCGTCGTGCTGCTGGGTCGCAGCGGGTGCGGCAAGACGACCCTGCTGAACATCGTGGCCGGGCTCGAGGCGCCGACATCGGGGCAGGTCCTCGTGGCAGGCCGGCCCGTCACCGGACCCGGCGGCGGGAAGGGCATGGTCTTCCAGCAGAACGCGCTTTTCCCGTGGCTCACGGCCCGGGCGAACGTCATGTTCGCCGCCGAGAACCGGGGGCTCGGTCGCGGGGAGGCGACGCTGCTCGCGTCCGACTTGCTGCGGCTCGTCGGGTTGGAAGGCGTCGATGCAAAGTATCCGGCTGAGTTGTCGGGCGGGATGCAGCAGCGCGTCGCCATCGCCCGCGCCCTGGCGCTCGATCCTGCGATCCTGCTGATGGACGAACCGTTCGGCGCGCTCGACGAGATTACGCGCAACGAGATGCAGGACGAGTTGCTGCGCGTGTGGCAGGCGCGGCAAAAGACCGTGCTCTTCGTCACGCACTCGATATGGGAAGCACTTATGCTGGCAGACCGCGTCGTCGTCCTGGCGTCGCGCCCCGGCCGCATCGTTCTCGAACAGGAGATTTCCGCGCTCCGCCCCCGATCCCGGTCGTCCCTCCCGCTGGTGGCCCTGCACGAGGCCATCTGGGAAGCGCTTCGGGAGCGATGATGGGTCGAAGGCTCCATCACTGGCTCCCGCTCCTGGTGCCGACGCTGGTCTTCGTCGTGCTGCTGGGGAGCTGGGAATGGGCCGTCGCCCAGGGCTGGCTGCGCCGCCTCCTGTTCCCGCCTCCGACGAAGCTGTTTGCCAGCGCGGTCGAACTCGCCCGCGACGGCGTGCCCCTGGGCAAGACGCTGCTCGACCACCTCCTGATCACGATCGCCCGCATCTTCGGCGGATTCGCCGCGGCGGTGGCGCTCGCGATTCCGCTCGGGCTGGTCATCGGCGCGTCCCCGTTCCTCGACCGCATGATGGCGCCCATCGTCGGCTTTTGCCGGTCCGTCGCGACGTTGAGCCTCCTGCCACTCGCTCTCGTCTGGTTCGGCATCGGCGAGGCGTCGAAGATCTTCCTGATCGGCTACGGCTGCTTCTGGGTGATGCTCTCCAACGTCATCGCCGCGATGCGCCTCGTCGATCCCGTGCTGCTGCGCGCGGCCCGGACGATGGACACGAAGCCCCTGCGCACCTTCACGCACGTCGTCCTGCCCGCGGCCCTGCCGCGCATCGCCGCGGGGGCGCGGATCGCCCTCGGCGTCGGCTTCATGGTCATCGTGGGGGCCGAGATGATCGGCACGACCATGGGGCTCGGAGCGTTGATCATGGAGGCCCGGACGTTCTACCGGACCGACGTCACCATGGTCGGCATGGTCACGATCGGCCTCCTCGGCCTCGCCATCTCGCTGTCTCTCTCGCAGCTCGAGCGCCGCCTGATGCCGTGGATGCCGGCCCACTCCGGAGCAGGACCATGACCGGGGCCGTGGACCGCCACGCAGGCACGATCGGCGTTGTCGCCTTCGTGCTGATCTGGGAACTGGCCGCCCGCCTCGTGTGGCGGGATCCTGGCGTGCTGCCCGCACCGACGCAGGCGCTCGCCGAGGCATGGACGGTCCTCACCTGGGACGTCTTGCTGGGCCATGTCGGCATCAGCCTCTTCCGCATCCTGGCCGGCTTCTCGATCGCCGCCGTCCTCGGCATGGCGCTGGGCCTTGCCTGCGGCTGGTTTCGCGGCCTTTCGCTGGCCCTGCGTCCGCTGGTCGAGTTGTTGCGTCCGATCCCGCCGCTCGCCTGGATTCCGATCGCCATCGTCTGGTTCGGCCTCGGCGAGCCCTCGAAGATCTTCGTGATCGCGCTCGGCGCGTTTTTCCCCATCTTCACCAACGCCTATCGGGGGATCACCATGGTCTCGCCGGTGCTCTTCCGCGCGGCCAGAACGATGGACGTCGACGGCCTTCGCCTTCTCTGGCGCGTCGCCGTTCCGGCCGCCATGCCCGACATGGCCACCGGGCTGAGGGTCGGCTTCGGGCTCAGCTTCGGCATTCTGGTCGCGGCTGAGCTTATCGCGGCCGAGCGCGGCATGGGCCACCTGATCATGGAGGCCCGGCAGCTCGGCCATCTGGGTGTCTCCATCTTCGGCATCCTGCTCATCGGCGTCGTGAGCATGCTTGCCGACCACCAGCTCGGCGCCGCCATCCGGCGCACGGTCGGCCGTTGGGCCAGGGTATGAACCAGGGAGGACATGACATGGACAGGCGACTCTTCATCACGACAGCCGCGGCGGCAGCGATGGCGCCATCCTTCGCCCGGGCGCAGGAGAAGCCGGAGATCACCAGGCTCGAGCTGGGCTTCGGGCTGGACCCGGTCTTCGCGCCTCACATCCTCGCAATGCGCAAGGGCTGGCTGCGGGACGCCGGCTTCACCGACGTCAACACCAAGTCCTTCACCAGCGGAGCGCTCGCGGGCGAGGCGCTCATCGCCGACCAGATCCACCTCTGGACGCCGGGCAACCTTCCCCCGATCTCCATGGTGCAGAACGGTATCCCCGTCGTCGTCCTCGGCAGCAATGCCATCGCCGCGGCGGCCGACCATCTTGTGGCGCGCAAGGACGCCAACATCCGCAAGCCCGAGGACCTCTACGGCATCAAGATCGGCCTTCTGGCCGGCTCGACCGCGAGTGCGATGCTGTTCAACATCGCCCGGCGCTACAATCTGGACGAGAAGAAGCTCCAGGCGGTCAATCTGCCTCCTCCCGAGCAGCTCGCGGGCCTCAACTCCGGAAACGTCCAGGCGATGATTTGCTGGCAGCCTTGGGGATTCAATGCCGTCAAGGCCGGCGGCGAACTGATCCACACGGGCACGACGAGCCACTTCGAAGCCAACAAGGGGCAGCCGGCCCGGGTGTCGGCCACGCGCTCGATCTTCGTCGCCAGCCAGGACTTCGTTCGCAAGAACCCGAAGGCGACGCGCGCGTTGATGGCCGCGCTGGTCCGCGGCCAGCGCTACGCGGCCGACCCCGCCAACCGCGCGGAGGTCATCGCTCTCGTCGCGACGGAGACGAAGCAGGAGCCCGCGCTCGTCGAGGCCATCTGGAGCCAGTACGATTTCAATCCCGCCATCGACGACGCCTATGTCGCCGACATGCGCTCGATGTCGGAGTTCCTGGTCGCGTCCGGGCGCATGAAGACCGTTCAGAATCCGATGGAATACACCTTCACCGGCGCCGTCGGAGCCGCCGATCCGTCGCTCGTCAAGGTGCAGGGCGGAATGAAGCTGTGAGGCTGACGCGCCCATGATTGGCATTGCCCTCATCGGGGCGGGTTTCATCGCCGACTATCACCTCGGGGGGCTGCAGGGCATCCCCGAGGCCGCCGTTCGGGTAATCGCCAGCCGGACGCCGCAGCGCGCGGAGGACCTCGCCCGCCGTTTCGGCGTCCCTGATGCCACCGGCGATGTCGCCGCTGCGATCCGGCGGCCGGACGTCGACGCGGTTTTGATCACGACGCCGGACGACAGCCACGAGACCCTTGCCATCGAAGCGCTGACGGCCGGACGCGCGGTCCTCCTGCAGAAGCCGATGGCGACGGACTCGAAGGCCTGCCGCCGGATCCTCGCCGCCGCCGAGCGCACGGGGTGCGACCTGCAGGTCAGCTACATGCACCGGCATTTCGAGGAGGTGGTCGCCGCCCGCGCGATGCTGCTCGGCGGCGCTGCGGGCGCTGTCGCCACGGTCCGGCAACGGAACGCCACGCCCGGTCCCGATTGGGGCGACTGGTTCTTCCGCAAGGACCGCGTCGGCGGGGGTGTGGTCCTGCAACTCGGCATCCACGGCATCGACCTCGTGGAGGACCTGTTCGGTCCCGTTGCCGCCGTATCGGCACGCACCGCCACCGTGTTGCCGCAGCGGACGCTGAGGGACGGGAGAGTCGTCGCTGTGGAGAATGCCGACACTGCCTTTGCCGTCTACGAGATCGACGGCGGTCCGCTCGTCCACCACGAGATGTCGATGATCGAGAGGGCGGGCACCGACCGCTTCCGCATGGAGATCTACGGCACCGGCGGCACCCTCTGGCTTCGCACGGAACGCGGCCTGCTGGCGTGCGCCACGGATGGCGGGGACTGGATCGTGCCGGATCTTCCGTCGGCTTCGCCGGGCCATCGGCAACACCGCGAGTGGATCGACTCGCTGCTCGGCCACATTCGGTCGCCGCGGACGGGGCTGGCTGGCCTTCGCAGTCTGCTTGTGGCGGAGGCCGTCGCCCGGTCGGCCGCCGCCGGCGGCGCGCGCGTGATCGTCGAGAAGCCATGAGGATCGCCATGCCATCGCATCCGCGGATCGCGCTGTTGAGTTTCGCGCACTACCACGCGAACTTCTGGGCCGAAGCCTTTCTCGCGGACGGCGGGGCGACCGTGACCTGCGTGTGGGATGACGACCGCGCGCGCGGCGATGAGGCTTCGCGGCGCTACGGCGTCCCGTTCGAGCCCGATCTTGCCCGCGCCATCGCAGGCTGCGACGCGGTCGCGATCTGCTCTGAGACGGTTCATCATCCCGCCCTCACCCTGGCGGCCTGCGAAGCCGGGCGCGCCATCCTGTGCGAGAAGCCGACGGCCCGTTCCGTCGCCGAGGCCGACCTGATCGCATTGGCCGTAGCGCGGTCGGGCGTGCTCTTCATGCAGAGCTTTCCCAAGCGGCTGGATCCGGCCTCGTTCGCGTTGAAGGATCTCGTCGACAGCGGCCGCCTCGGACGCATCCATCTCGTCCGGATCCGGCACGGGCACTTCTACGGGCTGGAGCCCGATTTCAGGGACCGGTGGTACATGGACCCGGTCCGGGGTGGGGGCGGCGCCCTCCTGGACGAGGGCGTCCACGGGGCCGATCTGCTGCACTGGTTCTTCGGGCTGCCCAACACGGTCACGGCGGAACTGGCCTCGCCCCTGGGAGGTCCGCCCGTCGACGAAACGGGGACCGCGCTGTTCCGATACGCGGACGGGATGCTGGCCGAGCTCACAGCCTCCGTGCTGCTGCCTGCCGCCGACACGTCGATCGAGCTCTACGGGACGCGCGCGACCGCGCTCCTCTCCGCCGTCGATCTCGCGTCGCGGGACATTACCACCGGCGGCTTCCTGCGCGTCTCCGTCGAGGAGGCGGGATCGAAGCGCTGGGAGGTCCTGGATGTGACCCCGCAGTTCAAGGTGGGCCAGTTCCACCATCAGAATGCGATCCGGTTTCTGCAGTGCCTCCGCACCGGCGAGCAGCCTCCCGCAGGCGTCGCGGACGGGCGGGCGGCTCTCCTGATGATCGAGGCGGCCTACCGCGCCGCGCGTCTGGGAGCCCGGCAGACGATCGAGCCCGACCGCTGACCGCGCGCGTCGCGATGCCATGAAGGAACGAGAGATGATCCGCGCGCCGCTCCCGCCACGCCTGACGCCTCTGGCCGGTGAACTGGGCCTCCTCCCGCTGTATGGCGACATTCACAACCATTGCGACCTGAGCTACGGGCATGGCCGGTTCGAGGACGCGCTGAAGCGTGCAGCCCTGCAGCTCGATTTCCTGTCGATCACCGGGCACGCGCACTGGCCCGACATGCCCGTAGACGACCCTTCGGTCGCCCACATCGTGGCCTTTCACGTCAAGGGGTTCGCCAAGCTTCGGGCCAACTGGCTGGATCATTACGCGGCCTTGAGCCGGGCGAACCGGGACGGCTTCGTCGTCTTTCCGGGCTTCGAGATCCATTCGGCGGCCTATGGCGACTACACCATCGTGTACCGCGACCTCGATCCCGCCCCGTTGCTTCTCGCCGACAGCCCGGCCGAACTGCGCGCGATGATCGAGAGCCGGATGCAGGGCAGGGCCTTCGCATTTCCCCACCACATCGGCTACCGGGTCGGCGCCCGCGGCGTCGATTGGGACGCGTTCGATCCGGTCCTGTCTCCCTTCGTCGAGATGATCTCGATGCATGGATGCGCCGAAGCCTCCGAGACAGACCGCGGCTATCTGCACTCTATGGGTCCGGTCGACGGTCGCGGGACGATGCAGCATGGGCTCGCCGAAGGGCACGTCTTCGGGGTTGTTGGCAACACGGACCACCATTCCGGCTTTCCCGGCTCCTACGGCCATGGCCGGATGGGACTCTATGCGAGGGGCCGCGACCGCGACGCCATCTGGGAGGCGATGCTGGCGCGTCGCACAAATGCGCTGACGGGCGACAATATCCACCTGCTGGCCGCGCTGGGGTCCGACATCCAGGGCAGCGTCGTGCCGCCACGGGACGGGGCCGTCCTGCGCATCGAGGCCGTGGGCGGCGGCTTCATCGACTGCATCGACGTGGTGCGCAATGGCCGTCTGTTCCACCGGATTTCGCCCGAGATTACGCCTGCCCCACTGTGCTCGGACATCGAGACGATCCTTTATGTCGAGTTGGGTTGGGGCGCCCGCGGCCTCAGCCACCGCTGGGAAGGCCGGATATCGGTCGACGGCGGCGAGATCGTGGGAGTCGAACCGCGGTTTCGCGGCGCGGAGATCGTCTCTCCGCTGGAAGGCGACGACGCCGGCCATGCCCTGCCCGTTTTAGACTGGGCGGATGGGCAGGTCGTCTTTTCCGTCACCGCGGAAGCCAATCCGAACAACGCGACCTCCGCGACGCAGGGCCTTGCCCTGCGTCTGAAGCTGGACCCTGGCGCGTCGATCCGCGCGGATCTCTGCGGCCAGCGTGTCGAGGTGTCCGCCCGCCGGCTCTTCGAGGGCGCAAGGAGCGGAAACCTGGGCGCCATCGACTCGCCTGCCTGGCGCCTGCACCAGATGCCGATGCCTGACCGGTGGCAGTGGAGCGGCAGCCTCGGCCTCGGAACCTTCGACGCGGGCGAGAATCTCTACGTGCGCCTGCGACAAGCCGGCGGCCAGATGGCCTGGACGTCGCCGATCTTCTGCCGCACGGCAGGCAATGGCGCCTGAGGGCGCCGTTGCCGGCAGTGGTCAACCACACGATTCCAGGAATCGCGCGGGCGTTGCGACTGGGTCACTCGACCTCGATCATGGGGTGGAAAAACCTTATCCAGCGGTATCGTATTTCTGGATATCCCAGCTTACAGCGGCCATGCCGGCGTCGCCCGCAGGGAATGCGCAGGATCGGGATGCTGCAGGGGAGAGCAGCGGCTCGGGGACGTTGGCTACGCCGTCTGCGGGAGACGGCGGTTTTGAAAGGCCGCGTAGATTTCCCGCTCCCGGCTCATCGTGTATTGCCGGCCGGCAGGCGCGACGACGTGGTTGCCGTCTCCGAACCTGGCGAGAATCGCGGCTGCGTGCGTGACGGCGGCCATGTCGGCCGCTAGGCCGACGAAGGCGTCTTCCGCCTGGCGTACGAGGTCGCCGACGCGCGAGCCTGAGCGGGCCATCCCGTCGAAGACTTGCGAGACTAGCATCTCGTTCGCCCCGATGGTCTGCAGGATGGCGCCAATCTCGGCGTCCGCTTCCGCCATGCGGATCGCGTCCTGCGCGTCTCGGCCGCGCTCGATGACGTCGGCGGCGCTCATCACCTCCTGAAACACGTCGATCAGGGCGTCGGTGTCGTCGACGATTTGCTCGGCATAGCTGCGCAGGTGTTGGGAGATGACGGCGAGGCCGCGCCCGTCCGTACCGATGCGGAACGACTTGACCGCCGCGTTCAGGCCGACGGACGTGATCGAGCGGCTGATCGACTGGAGCGACACCAGCCCGTCACGAAACGACTGCAGCGTGCCTGTCAGCGAGGTCATCACCGCGTCGACCGTAGCCCGCGCCGTCTCGCACTCGCGGATCAGCCTGGCCGCGACGACCAGACGGTGGCGCAACTGTTCGTGCAATCCCCGGGACGTCGCCTCGCCGTGACTCGTCGAGCCTACCAGCGCCTGCCCAAGGCCTACGACACCCTCGGCTTCCTGTGCCAGCGCGGCGAGACTGCCCATGATGTCTCCCGTGGCCGAGGAGAAGACGCCGAGCGCGTCGGCGAGCTGGGCCGCCTGAAGGGCGCACTGACCGCTTGCCTCGTGCTCGGTGACCCCGGCGGCGAGCGACTCCGTCAGGGCGGAATCCACGTGTTCCAGGCGCTGGCGCGTGCTGTCGCCCGCCTGCAGCGACATGATGCAGTCTCCCATCATGGCGGAGATGCGCTTTGACCGCTCGGCAAGTTCGCGCGACACCCTGACGGCGTCCTGCTGGCGCACCTCGATGGCATCGAAGGCCGACTGGAGTTGCGAGACGCTCTCGACGATCTGCTCGCTCCGGTCGTCCGCGAAAGTCGCCTGCGCTTCTTGCGTCGAGGACAGCAGCATCGAAAGCGACCTGAAGTCCCGCACGAAGGCGTTGATGCCCTCACGCGCCTCGTCGGCGAGCGTCAGGATCTCGGCTGCGAACTCGGTGAAGTTCAGCTGGTCGGAGCTGAGATGGGCTGTCTCGACGCGGGCCCCGCGGGCCAGGATGGCGATCGTCCTTATGCTTTTCACCAGCCGCTCCAGCGGGGCTCGCAGCGCGTCCAGCCGGTCGGCGATGGCGTCAAGCGCCAGTCGCTCGCGGGGCAGGGCTTCGACGACGGCGGCGAGTTCGGACGAGATCCGCCACAGCGACTCGGAGGCCCTCCCCATGTCCTCGCCGGCGATGCTGCGCGGAATGGCGTCGACCCCGTTCACAGCCTCGTCGATGACCGAGAGGGCGACGCCGAGGGACTCGCCGGCGACGAGGAAAACGTCCTCGATCCGCGATGCGGCTTGACGGACGACGCCTGCGGAGTCCGCGATCGTCGTGCGGAGAGGGGCCGTCCGAGAAAGTTCGAGGAGGTGTGTCATTGCGTCCCCGCGAGGCGGTTCCAGCGACATTGCAGGCGATCGAATCCCGAGCCCCGCCTCACGAGGCGTACGCCGAGGTCGCGTTGCTGCGGTGGCGGATGATCTCGCCCGCGATCGCCTGGAGCGGCAGCACGCGGATGGCGGCGCCGCGCTGGATGGCTTCTTTCGGCATGCCGAAGACCACGCTCGTCTCCTCGTCCTGGGCGACGGTATGAGCTCCGACCTTGCGCATCTCGAGCAGGCCGCGCGCGCCGTCGTCGCCCATCCCGGTCATCAGGATGCCGACGGCGTTCGCGCCGGCATACTGCGCCGCCGACCGGAACAACACGTCCACCGACGGCCGGTGGCGCGAGACGAGAGGGCCGTCCTTGACGCTCAGGTGGTAGCGTGCGCCGCTGCGCCCGAGCAGCGTGTGGCGGTTCCCCGGGGCGATCAGGACCCGGCCGGGATACACCGCGTCGCCGTCCTCGGCCTCCTTCACGTCGACCTTGCACAGTCCGTCCAGCCTGCGGGCAAAGGCGGCGGTGAAGCGCTCGGGCATGTGCTGCACGACGACGATGGCCGGACTGTCGAACGGCAAGGCCTCCAGCACCTCGCGCAAAGACTCCGTCCCGCCGGTCGAGGCGCCGATGCAGATCACCTTCTCGGTGGTCTGGGTCATGGAGCGGGTGAGGACGGGGGCGGGCATCATTGCATCGGCGGTGAGCTTCTCCTCGACCTTCATCGGCCGCGCGCGCGGCCCGCGCAGTCGCGCCACCGCTGCTGCGCGCACCGCGTCGCAGATCCTCACGCGCGATTCCTGCAGGAACTGGCGGGTGTCGATCCGCGGCTTGGGCAGCACGTCGACCGCTCCCGCCTCGAGCGCCTCGAGCAGCATCTGCGACCCTTCCTCGGTGAGGGTCGAGCAGATGATCACCGGTATGGGCTTCTGGGCCATGATCTTGCGCAGGAACGTGATGCCGTCCATCCGCGGCATCTCGACGTCGAGGATGATGACGTCGGGCACCTCCTCCTGGATCCGCTTCACTGCAATGAAAGGGTCCGCCGCGGTGCCGATGACGCGGATGTCGCCGGCGTCCGCGAGGACTGCCTCCAGCGTCTGGCGGACGGAGGCTGAATCGTCGACGATGAGGACGCGGATTGGCGCTGCGGTGGTCATGCGGCGTGTGCCTTCGGGCTCGTGGCCTGGTAGACCGTGGGCATCAACTGCCTGACCCGCGGGTGGTCGTGGCAAGCCATGGACTCGGAGTGGCCGATCAGCAGGTAGCCGCCGGGCCGCAGGTGCCCGAGCAGGCGGTCAAGCACCCGGCGTTGCGTGTCGCGATCGAAGTAGATGAGCACGTTGCGGCAAAAGATGACGTGGTAGTCGCGCTCGACGGGATAGCTCGCGTCCATGAGGTTCAGCCGGCCGAACGACACGAGTTGGCGCAGTTCCGGCACGATCCGCGCCTCGGCGGCCTCGGGATCGCGCGAGCGCATCACGAAGCGCTGGCGCAGGGCGGCGGGCACCGCCTCTGTCATCTCGGCCGGGTAGACGCCGCGTCGGGCCTGGGCCAGCACCTGGGTCGAAATGTCCGTGCCCAGCACCTGGAAGCGGAAGGGGGCGTGGCCGGCCATGTCGGCGAGCACCATGGCGATTGTGTAGGGCTCCGCCCCTGTCGAGCAAGCCGAGCTCCATACCTTGAGCGGAGCGCCCTTAGGCAGGGCCTTCAGCGCCTCTGGCACGATGGTTCCGCGCAGAGCGTCGAAATGCGCCGGCTCCCGGAAGAAATCCGTCTTGTTGGTGGTGACGCAGTCGATGAGATGCACCAGTTCGTCGCGCGAAACGGGTCCCTCGACCACCTCCTCGCCGTAGGCGGCGAGGTCCGGCAGGCCGAGCGATCGGACGCGGCGACGCAGTCGCGCTTCCACCATCGTGCGCTTGAGCGGAGGCAGCCGGATGCCGACCTCCGTCTGGATGAGGTCGACCAGGCGCCGAAACTGCCGCTCGGTGAGCGAATCGCGATGGCCCGGCATCAGGCGGCTGCCGCGGTCGAGGAGGGGAGATCGATGGCGGCGCCGGAGAGCAGGCGCGCGAGATCCAGCACCATCACGAGGCGCCCCCGGCGACGGCCGACCCCCGCGAGGCAGATCGCCGGGCCAGCGCCGACGGCGATCGGCGGCGGCTCGAGGCGGGGTTCGTCGAGTTCGGCGACCTCGTAGACGCGCTCCGCCACGAGGCCGACGCCCGAGCGCACGCCGTCCGCCCCGGCGTTCAGGATCACGATGCGGGTCGCAGGCGTGACAGGAGCCGGCGGGAGCCCCAGACGCATGCGCAGGTCCACGATCGAATGGCCCTGGCCCCGCACGTCGATCATGCCGAGCATGGCGGCGGGCGCGTTGGGCAGGCGCGCGATGCGGCTCATCTCGAGGATCTCCTGGACGTCCTCGACGGGAACGGCCAGGAGATCGTCGTCGATGCCGATGGTGACGTATTGGATGGCCGAGGCCATGGGGCGCTCCGCTTTGCTGGTTCAGAACCGCTTGAACGCGGCGTCCTCGGCATCCTCGGCAGCACCGAGGTCGTAGGCGAAGCCGCCATTGGCGACCGCGCGCACCGGCCGCGCCTCGCGCGACAGCTCTGCGGCGGCGCGGCGCGGAGCCTTCGCCTTGGCATCGCCCCGGGCAGGCTGGGCTGGCAGGCCGGCGGTCTCGATCCGCTTGCGCATGGCGTGAACGGGCGGCACCGTCGCCGGCCGCGCCGCATCCGGCGAAGTTTGGTCCTCCAGGCGGAAGAACGCGATGGTGCCGGTGAGCTGCTCGCCCTGGGCGGACAGCTCCTCGGAGGTCGCCGATACCTGCTCGGACGCGGCCGCGTTCTGCTGGGTTACCTTGTCCAGCTGCTGCAGCGCCTGGTTGATCTGCGCCGCGCCGATGTCCTGCTCGCGACAGGCGGCCGTGATCTCGCCGACGAGGTCGGCGGTGCGGCGAATGTCGGGGACGAGCTTGGCCAGCATGCCGCCGGCGTCGCGCGCGGCCTTGACCGTGTGGGAGGACAGCGTGCCGATCTCGGCGGCAGCCGCCTGGCTTCGCTCGGCGAGCTTGCGCACCTCGGACGCCACGACCGCGAAGCCCTTTCCGTGTTCGCCGGCGCGGGCCGCCTCGACCGCGGCGTTGAGCGCGAGGAGATCCGTCTGCCGGGCGATTTCCTGCACAATGGTGATCTTCTCGGCGATCGTCTGGATGGCCTCGACGGCCGTTCCAACGGCGATGCCGCTCGCTTCGGCGTCCTTGGCGGACTGGTGGGCGATCTTCTCGGTCTGGCTGGCGTTGTCGGCATTCTGCTTCACGTTCGCCGCCATCTCCTCCATGGAGGCGGACGCCTCCTCGGTGGAGGATGCCTGCTCCGTCGCGCCCTGGGACAGCTGCTCGGCGCTGGAGGCGAGCTCCTGGCTGCCGCCGGAGACGTTGCGGACCGCGCTGATCACGTCCGCCACGACCGCGCGCAGGCGCTCGACCATGGTCTGCAGCGCGTGGCCCAGTTCATCGGCATCCGAGCGCGGCCTGGCTTCGACCGTGAGGTCGCCGCCGGCAATGCGACCCGCCACGTCGGCGGCCTCCTGCAGGCCGTCGCACATCTCATTCATGGCCTTGGCGAGGTCAGCGAACTCGTCGTTGCTCGTCGCAGTCACGCGCTGGCTCAGGTCACCTCTGGCGATGGTCGCGGCGAGGCCTACCGAGCGGCTGATTCCACGATTGATCGAGACCGACAGCCACACCGCCATACCGACGCTGACGAGGAGAATGATTCCGAGAGCCGAGGCCAGGATGATCTGCGCGAACTGGAATTGCGCGGCCGCGCTGTCTTCGGTCTCCTTCATCACCTGGTCGAGAAGGACCATGAACCGGTCGATGCGCGTCGTGAGATCGTTGACGAGGGCCCGACCCTCGCCGGCGGACAGTTCAAGAGCCTTGACCGTTCCGCCTTCGCCGGCCGTCGCGGCAGCCCGCTCGGCGATCGCCGCCCACGCGTCGGCAGCCCTGAGGATCGGCGCGACATCGGCGACGGCGTCGCTGCGCTGAGCTGCGGAGACGAGGGCTTCGCGCGTCTGCCGCAGCCGGGCGAACTCGTCTCCCACGGCCTTCTGGCGTTCGTCGAGCAGGGCCTGCGAGCCGGAGCCTGCCAGCACCTGGATGTCGATCATCGCCTCGTGGACGACGTCGATCATCGCCGCGGCGGCATCGCCGGCGGCTGCCTTGGAGCCTGTCAGGGCGTTCGCCGCGCGGGTCTGGGCGTGCGTCAGCGCTTCCAGCGCGGTCTTGCCCTCGCCGGAGATCAGGACCTCGGCCTTCCGGCCGGAGTTCAACCGGGCGGACTGGTAGATCCGGTCCTGAATGTCGGCGTGCCGCTGGTAGAGATCCTTGAACTCGACGACGATCCTCTTGCCCTCCTCCGTCCTGGAGAGGCCGGCAAGGGTATCGCGGTACTTGCTCACGTGCTCGCGCTTCTCCTGAAGCGTCGCGTAGTGCTTCTGCATGTCGGCTTCGCTGACGGCCAGGAGCAGGTTCTTCTCGGCCGCCAGATCCTCGAGGAGCGCCGCGCGCAGGTCGCCGGCGACCTCCATGCGCTTGGCCACGCTGGTGATGGCGAAGCCGAGGCTGTCGTTCAGGCCCGACAGCTTGAAGTAGCCGACGCCCAGGCCGGCTGCGGAAAGGCCGATGATGGTGGCGAAAGCCAGTCCCATCTTGGCGCGAATGGTGAAACGCATCGTCTGCTCCAGACTATCGGCTCAGCTCAGCCCGAGGAGGGCGGGGAGGTTGGGAAGGATCACGAAGTCGCCCTTCCACAGGGCGACGCCGCGGATCAGCTCGGGGGGCCAGCGCATCCCGATCCGGGGAACGGCGCCGGGCGGCGGGGATTCGATCTCGCAGACCTCGTGGACCTTGTCGGCCACCATGGTCACGAGAAGCGGCTCGAGGTCGTCGCCGGTGGCGACCTCGACGACGACGAAGCGCGTGTCGGGCGTGTTCGGCCCCACGGCCATGCCCAGCCGGATTCGCAGGTCGGCGATGGGCACCACGTTGCCGCGCACGTTCACCACACCGGCCACGAAAGGCTTCGCGCCCGGCACGGCGGTGAGGGGCACCGGGTCCATGATCTCCCGGACCGTTGTGGCGTCGACGGCGAGGCACTCGCCGCCGAGGCCGAGCATCAGGACGCGCTCGGTGGCGCGGGCTTCGGGGAGGCTCATCAGGCGGCATCCCTCTGGCGGGCCGGGCGGCCGGTATCACCTCTCATGAGCCGCGCGACGTCGATGATGAGGGCAGGCAGCCCGTCGCCCAGAATGGTGACGCCGGAGAAGCTCTCGACGTCCCTGTGCAGGCGGGAGAGCGACTTGATGACGGCGTGGTGATTGCCGATGATCTGGTCCACGACGAGGCCCACGCGCATGTCGCCGCTCGCGACGACGACCACGCTGGGATGGGGCTCGCGCGCATCGGGGGCGTCGAACAGCTCACGCAGCCGCACGAACGGGACGAGGTCTCCCCGGATGTTCAGGAAGCTGCGGCTCGTCGAGCGCTGCTCGTCCGCGGGACTGAGCTCGACGCATTCCTCAACCGTCGACAGGGGAATGATGTAGCGGCTGTCAGCCACCCGGATCAGCAGGCCCTCGATGATGGCGAGCGTGAGGGGCAGGCGGAGCGTGAAGCCGGCTCCGTGGCCCGGCCGGTTTGCGACGTCGATCTTTCCGCGCAGACCTTCGATGGTCTGCTTCACCACGTCCATGCCCACGCCGCGTCCCGACAGCGCGGAGACCTCCGCGGCGGTCGAGAAACCGGGGTGGAACATGAGGTGGAGAAGGCTGGCCTCGACCGGCGTGTCGCCGGGCGCGAGCAACCCCTGCTCCTTCCCTTTCGCACGCACGCGGGCAAGGTCGATGCCCTGTCCGTCGTCGGAAATGGTGACGTGAACCTCGGCCCCGACATGGCGGGCATCGATCCGGATCGTCCCCGTCTCGCTCTTGCCGCTGGCCTGCCGCTGCCCGGGCTTTTCGATGCCATGGTCGATCGCATTCCGGATCAGGTGGACGAGCGGATCGGCAAGGCGCTCGATCATGGTCTTGTCGAGTTCGGTGTCCTCTCCCGTGGTGACCAGCTGCACCGGCTTGCCGAGATCGCGGGAGAGGTCATGCACGAGCCGCCGGAAGCGGCCGAACAACGAGCCGATCGGCACCATGCGCATGCCCATGGCGCTGTCGCGCAGCCCGGCGGCCAGCCGCTCGATCTCCTCCGCGACGCTCTGGATGTGCGGATCGCGTCGCGCGGCGCTGAGCTGGGTCAGTCGGGCCTGGGCGATGACGAGCTCGCCGACCCTGTCCATCAGCCGGTCGAGACGCTCCGCCTGCACCCGGACGGTGGCATTGGCGCGGTCCTCGTGCCGTGACTGGGCCTCCGCCTTCGCGGCCGGCGGCGCGGGCCGGGGCTCCGCAGACAGGGTGGCAGGGGCCGGTCCGCCGTCCTGCCCCGGCGCTGCCTTTGCGTGTGCGGTGCCGGTGGACGAGGCGGCGTCGTCCACCTCGATGACGAGCTCCATCTCGTCGCGAACGAAGAGGAACACGTCCTCGATGTCTGAGGTGGAGATCGCGCCCGCGAGATCGACTGACCAGCCGATGTGGCACTGCGTCGGATCGAGCGTGTCCAGATCCGGCAGCCGATCGAGATCGGCGGTGACGGT
>JAIYAB010000204.1 GCA_027489275.1 Hyphomicrobiales bacterium | reverse complement strand
GTCGACGGATAGTTCGGCGCGCCGGCCATGGCCGAGGCGATGGCGCCCTGCGCGAGCCGGCCCGGCACGAAACCGGGGATCAGCCACACGGCGGCGTTGTTGTTGGCCTTCACCATTTCAGTGTCCATGCCCTCCATCGCCACGCGGAAGGCCGCGTCGGCCTCGGCATCGGAGATGTTCTTGGCTACGACGAAGCCGTCCCACCACAGCGTGGTGGCCGGCTTGCCGCCCTTCACCGCCGCCGGAGCGGCCGCCATCGTCACCTTGCCGACGACCTGGCTCTCCTTGTCGTTGTCGAGCGCGCCGGCGCCCGAGGCCCAGAGGTTCGACATGGCGATCTTGCCCTGCTGGAACTGCTTCTGGACGAAGGTGGAGTCGGAGACGAGGTACTCCGGGTCCATGTAGGCGGTGATCGCCTTGAGCATGTTCAGCGTCTTCACGCCGGCCTCGGTGTTCACCGAGGGGGTGTTGTCCGGCTTGGTCAGCGTTCCGCCGTAGCCGAGGAACATGTTCAGGAATTCGAGACCCAGGTCGAAGCCCGGCTTGAAGGTGCCGCCGATCGGGTACTGGACCTTGCCGGATGCCTTGATCTTCTCGGCGGCGGCGAGCACCTCGTCCCACGTCGTCGGCGGTGCGATGCCGAGCTCCTTCAGCAGGTCCTCCCGGTACATCAGGTGCTGGGCGTTGACCATCATGGCGACGGCCATCACCTTGCCGTCGATCTTGATGAGCTGGTTGGGCGTCAGCGCCTTGCCGTACTTCGCGACCAGATCGTCCAGGGGACGGATCGTGCCGGCGTTCATCAGCGGAACGAGCGTGCCGTTGGCCACGCCGCCGAGCTGGTAGAGCGCGGGATTGGCGGCGAAGGCGGCCGGCTGCTTGCGGCGGAACTCCTGGTCGAGCTCGGCCTGCACGTTTCCGCACTCGGCCATGGCCGCCGTGACGGCCTTCCAGGCGTCGAAGCCCGCCGTCAGCGACTTGATCGGCACGGTGTTCTGGAAACTGCACGCCGCGTGGGCCGAGGCGGTCATCACGACCGAGAGCGCGGTCGCGGCAATGAGTGTCCTGAGTTTCATGTCCATTCCCCTCCGGTTTTCGGGCGGCGACTCCGGTCGGCGTCCGTTTCGTGTCTCCGCCCGTGGATGCGGGCGGTCTTTCCTGTGTCTCCGACCGCCCGGGCGGGCGGGTTCATGCCGGTCCTGCCGCCGGAGCGCCGAGGCGCAGCCCCGTTCCACGGTCGAACAGGTGACAGTGCTGCGCGTCGAGCCGGAACCCGACGGGGTCCCCGATCTCGGCGCGAAAGGTCTTGCCGGCCTTGGCGGCGACGAGCGCGGCGCCGGAGCGGATCGTCACCAGCGTGGCGTCTCCCAGCAGCTCGACGCTGTAGATCGGGGCGGCGATCTCGGCGGATTCGGGTGCCGCCATTGTCACGTCCTCGGCTCGGAAGCCGAGGGTGATGGGGCCGGCGACGCTGCGATCGAGCCCGCCGACGCGGATGCCCGGCGCGCGGAACACGCCGTCCGCCATGTCGCCGTCGACGAGGTTCATCGCCGGCGAGCCGATGAAGCCGGCGACGAAGGTGTTGGCCGGCCGGTCGTAGATCTCGGTCGGCGTGCCCACCTGCTGGAACGCGCCCTTGTTCATGACGACCACGCGGTCGGCCAGCGTCATCGCCTCGATCTGGTCGTGAGTGACGTAGATCGTCGTCACCTTGAGCTCGTGCTGGAGGTTCTTGATCTGCGCGCGCGTAGAGACGCGCAGCTTCGCGTCGAGGTTGGACAGCGGCTCGTCCATGAGGAACACCGCCGGCTCGCGCACGATGGCGCGGGCGAGAGCCACGCGCTGGCGCTGGCCGCCCGACAGCTCCTTCGGCCGGCGGGCGAGCAGGTCGCCCAGCTCCACCATGGACGCCGCCTTGCGCACGCGGGCATCATGGCTCGCCGCGTCGACGCGGCGCACCTTCAGCGGGAAGCGGATGTTCTCGTAGACGGTCAGGTTGGGATAGAGGCCGTAGTTCTGGAAGACCATCGCGACGTCGCGGTCCTTCGGCTCCAGGTCGTTGACGACCTTGCCGCCAATCAGGATGTCGCCTTCGGTCGGATCCTCCAGGCCCGCGATCATCCGCATCGTGGTGGTCTTGCCGCAGCCGGACGGGCCGAGGAACACGATGAACTCGCGATCGCGAATGACGAGATCGATAGACCGGACGCCGACGAAGGACCCCCAGCGCTTCGTGACGCCTTTCAGCGCGACCTCGACCATGATTGGCGAATCCTCCCGCTCTGGGGGCTGGAGCCTGGGGGCGGAGCGCCGTCGATGTTGCGCCCTGACGATCCTGACCGCCAGACTAGGCCATGTTTGACTACGTATGCAACAGGGTCGTAGGGTTTTGTCTGCGGCAGTCCCGGCCGCGGCGGAGAGGATTCGGACGATGACGACGGGCGGCGACCACCTGGCAAACAAGCGCTTCGTGCGCGCGGCCCTCGGAGCGCTCGCGGAGGCGACCCCCGCGACGCTGGAGCGCCGTCTGGCCGAGGCCTACCATCCCGACGCTGAATGGCGCGGCTCGCATCCGATGAACGAGGTGAAGGGCGTCGTCGCCATGGCGGACGTCGTGTGGCGCCCGCTGCTGCATGCGTTTCCCGATCTCGAGCGGCGTGACAACATCCTCATCGGCGGGCACTGGAACGGCTACGACTTCGTCGGCGCCGTCGGCCATTACTGCGGAACGTTCCGCGAGGACTGGCTGACGATCCCTGCCAACGGCCGCACGATGTATCTTCGCTACGGTGAGGTGCACCGCGTCGCCGAGGGCAAGATCGTTCAGAGCACCGTGCTGATCGATGTGCTCGACGCCATTCGACAGGCCGGCTTCTGGCCGGTCGCGCCCAGCCTCGGCACCGAGGAACAGTGGCCCGGGCCGTTCACGGCGGACGGGATCGTGCTCACGCCGCAGGATCCCGGGCAGTCCGCCGCGAGCCTCGCGCAGACGCTGGCCATGCACGCCTCGCTCGGCGGCTACGACGACGCGCAGAATCGCGGCCGGCAGGGGCTGCTCGACATGCCGCAGAAGGAGCACTGGCACCCGAAGATGATGTGGTACGGCCCCGCCGGGATCGGGACGACGCGCGGATTGCAGGGGTTCGTGGACTATCACCAGTTGCCCTTCCGCATCGCCTTCCCGAACCGCAGGGGCGGCAACCACTACGTCCGCATCGGCGACGGGCCCTATTCCCTCACCTCGGGCTGGCCGAGCGTCCATGCCAAGCATTTGGGAGGCGACTTCCTCGGTGTTGCGCCGACCGGTCGCGATGTGACCATGCGCGTGATGGACTTCTATCTTCACCACGAGGGGCTCATCCGCGAGAACTGGGTGCCAATCGACATCATCCACCTGCTCAAGCAGATGGACGTCGACGTGTTTGGCCGGATGCAGAGCTTCTTCCGCCGCGGCCGAATCGGCTGACACGGGCCGCGCGCGGCGGGCGGCGCGGCGGCCTACCGCTCCGCGCCCGGCGTCGCCGCCCATGCCTTGGGCACGCGGGCCGAGCCGCGAACAACCAGCCGGGCCGGAAGGATGGTCGAGCGCCGCTGCACCTCCTGCTGGGCGATCTGCTCCATGAGGATGTCGACCGCGGCCCGCACCATGTCCGTTGCCGACTGGGCGATCGTCGTCAGCGCATAGGCGCCCCAGCCGGCCTCGGGCACGTCGTCGTAGCCCACCACCGAAACGTCCTCGGGCACCCGCAGCTTCAGCTCGCCACGCAGCACGTCCATGACGGCGAAGGCCATGTGGTCGTTGGCGACGAAGACGGCGTCCGGCCGGTCCTTGCCCTTGAACAGCCTTCGCGCGGCCTCTGCCGCGCCCTCGAAGGTGTAGCCGCCGATGGCGCGCCGGTAGAGCGTCTGGCCACGCTCGGCCAGCCCCTTGTAGAACCCGGCCTCGCGGTCGCGGCTGGTCGAGCTGTCCTCCTGTCCGGCGATGAAGGCGATCTTCCGGTGCCCGCCGTCCGCCAGGAAATGCGCAAGCTGCCGGCCGCCCTCGATGTTGTCGCACACGACGCTGCTGGCCGGCGAGGACGGCACGTAGCGATTCAACAACACGACCGGCGTGCCGGTGTTCACGCACTCGCTGGCGAGGCTCGAGGACAACGTGGCCGAGGCCATGATGATGCCCTCGACCTGGAACTGCAGCATGGCCTGCACGACGGTGTCCTGGTCGCCCGGTCCCGTCATGAACAGCAGCACCTGGTAGCCGCGCTCCTGAAGCTCGCGGGCCAGCAGTTCGAGCACGAGCGGATAAAAGTGGTTGTCGAGATAGGCGACCAGCAGGGCGACGAGCCGCGAGCGGCCGCTGATCATCGCCCGGGCGATGGCGTTCGGCCGGTAGCCCAGCTCATGTGCCGCGGCGAGGACGCGCTCGCGCGTCTTCGGCGACACGCTGCCGCCGGGCGAGAAGGTGCGGCTCACGGCCGACTGGGAGACCCGGGCGAGACGCGCCACGTCCGCCGATGTCACGGACATCTTTGCCATGGGCCCATAGTGTCAAGCTTTGGCCCCCGCGGCCAGTGCGCGACCGGGCGAAAGGCCCGCTGGCGTTCAACCCGTCCGGAACTGTCGCGCCAGCGCCTCCGTGCCTCGCGCCAGGATGCCCGCGTCCATGCCCACCGCGGTGAAGGAGGTGCCCAGTTCGATGCAGTGCTTCGCGAAGGCTGTGTCCGGGGTCAGGATCCCCGACGGCATGCCGCATGCCGCGAGGCGGCGGATGATGTCCTCGATCATCGCCTTCACGGCAGGATGGCCCGGCTGGCCGACGTAGCCCATGCTTGCGCCGAGATCCCCGGGGCCGATGAAGATTCCGTCGACGCCCGGCACGGCGGCGATCTTCTCCAGCCGCTCGACTGCCTCGACCGTCTCCACCTGCACCAGCAGGCACAGCTCCGCGGCAGCCTTCCGGCCGTAGTCGGCGACCCGGCCGAAGCCGGTGGCGCGGGAGACCGACGAGACGCCGCGCACGCCCTCGGGCGGATAGCGCATGGCGGCGACCGCCGCTGCCGCTTCGTGCTCGTCCTGGACGAAGGGAATCAGCAACGTCTGTGCGCCGATGTCGAGGAAACGCTTGATCAGCACCGTGTCATTGAACGCCGGTCGAACGACCGCGCTGACCGGGTAGGGCGCGGCGGCCTGGAGCTGGGCAAGGACGGTGATGGGGTCGCCGGGTGAATGCTCCGTGTCGAACATGAGCCAGTCGAAGCCGGAGCCCGCCACGATCTCCGCCGCATAGGCTCCCGGCAGGCTGCACCACAGGCCGAGCTGATGCCGACGCGCCGCGAGCCCGCGCTTGAACGCATTGACCGGGAGTTCCATGCCAGCTGCTCCGCTCCTGGGCGCGCCGCCGGCGCCTTGGGCGCTACTGTCGCGCCCGGCAGCGGATCTGGCAATGGGCCGGGGCCGCCGGCGAGGCGGCCCCGGCCGTAGCGGAGCTGAGGTTACTCGATGACCTGCACGATCCGGCGGCTGCCGGGCTCGACCAGCACGGTGCGGTTGCCGATGACGGTGTAGCGGTACTCCTTGACGCCGACGTCGGAACCGAAGGTGTAGAGTTCGACATCCGCCGGCAGCGTCGCGCCGGTCGAAACGGTGAAGCCCGAGGGCGCAGGCCGCGAAGCCCGCTTCTCCTTCATCACATACTCCTTGATCTTCGTGCGCTGCTCTGGCGCGATCGTGATCGAACCGGTCGTGCCGACCTCGCGCGTGGTCGTCGTCGTGGTCGAGGACTGAGCCATGGCCGGGGCGCTGGCGAGAACCGTGGCAGCCGCAAACGCGATCATGAACGAGCGAGTCATGGTGATCTCCTGAGTTGCCGACGCGTCGGGGCGTCGCGACATCGGCAACGCGCCGTCCTGCACTTCGTTTCCGGACGGAATGACCGACGGACGGCAATCGGCCCGCGAACGGTTGCCGCCGCCGTCGAAAGCGCGCGGCGCGGCTCCGGCAAGACGGACCTGCGGTGGTCTGGCAGTTCACTTTCGTATCTTCGGGATCCACTCCCACAGTGCCGGGTCCGAGACACGCACGTCCGGCAACCGTGCCCTGCGTTGCCCGAGGCGGGTGGACAGGCGCGCGCGGCCGGACGATGCTCGGCGAAACGACCGGGACGCCGCAGCGAGCGGCGCGCTATCCGGCGTGTCACGAGGGGGAGAGCCGGGGATGGTGTCCACGCATGATTCGCGTTCCGATGGTCCGCGCGGTACCGCAACCGGCCGGTCGGGGCTCAAGATCCGCGACGTCGAGGCCTTCCCGGTCTGGGTCGGCCACCGCAACCAGCTTCTGGTGAAGATCACCGCCGACGACGGCACCTATGGCTGGGGCGAGGGCGGTCTCAGCGGGCGCGAACTGGCCGTGGTCGGCGCGGTCGCGCATTACAAGGAACTGCTCGTCGGCGAGGACCCCTTCCGGATCGCCCACATCTGGCAGAAGCTCTACCGCAGCCAGTATTTCGAGGGCGGGCGTGTCCTTACAGCGGCCCAGTCGGCGATCGACATCGCCCTGCACGATCTCAAGGGCAAGGCGCTCGGCGTGCCGGTGTACGAGTTGCTCGGCGGCCGCGTCCGCGACAAGGTGCCGAGCCTCGCCACGACGAACGCGATCACCACCGAGATCGCCATCGAACAGGCGCAGGCCTTTGTCGCCGATGGCTTCGACGTGGTGCGCTTCGGCCGCGTCAACCCGCTGATGAAGGGCGAGGACGAGGCGGCGTTCGAGCCGCGGCAATCACTTGCCGAGACCGCGCGCTGCATGATCCGGGCACGCGAGGTGCTGGGCACGGCGGTCACCATCGGCATCGACTATCACCATCGCCTGTCGGTCGCCGAGTGCATCTCCTTCTGCCAGCGCATGCCGCGCGGCACGATGGACTTCCTCGAGGAACCGATCCGAGACGAGAGCCCCGAGGCCTACGAGACCCTGCGCAAGATGGTCGACGTGCCGTTCGCCATCGGCGAGGAGTTCTCGTCGAAGTGGCAGGCGCTGCCCTTCGTCGAACGGGGCCTGACCCAGTACATGCGGCTCGACGTTTGCAACATCGGCGGTTTCACGGAATCCCTGAAGGTGGCCGGCTGGTGCGAGGCGCACTACATCGACCTTTTCCCGCACAATCCGCTCGGCCCGGTCTGCACGGCGGCGTCGATCCACTTCGCGGCGGTGGTGCCGAACTTCGCCTGGCTGGAATACAACCGCTCGCAGTTCCGCCCGGCCTCGCCGATCGAGAACGAGCTGTTCCCGACTGCGCCCAACCTCGAGGGCACGTTCTTCCCGCTGACAGATGCTCCCGGCATCGGTATCGAGGTGGACGAGAAGGTGCTGCGCTCGGACAAGTTCAAGCACTGGAACCCGCCGATGCTGCACCGGCTCGACGGATCGCACACGAACTGGTGACGCGGAAGGACAAGGACCGATGAGCAAGACCGTCGTCATCACCGGCGCGACCGGCAACCTCGGCGTTAAGCTGCGCCGTCATTTCGAGGGGCTCGGCTGGACGCTGCGCCTCACCGACGTCACCAACGGCGGCGATCCCGCCGTGGTCGAGGCGGACCTCGCCGTCTGGGACGAGCGCTGGGTGGCGCTTTTCAAGGACGCGGACGCGGTGATCCTGCTGGCCGGCAACCCTCATCCCGGGGCGCCGTGGGGCTCGATCCAGCGCAACAACATCGACCTGCCGATGAACGTCTACGAGGCGGCGGCGCGTCAGAACGCTAAGCGCGTGATTTTCGCCAGCTCCAACTGGACGATGGCGGGCCACCGGTTCGGCGAGGGGCCGGTCCCGACCGACCGCGAACCCTACCCTGTCAACGCCTATGGCGTGTCCAAGCTCATTGGCGAGCGGATGGGCCGCAGCTACTGGGACCGCTGGGGCCTCTCCGTCATCTGCTTCCGCATCGGATGGTGCCAGCGCGGCGAGAACAAGCCCGAGCAGCTCAACGGCTGGGGCGACTGGGGCCAGGCGATGTGGCTGTCGGACCGGGACTTCTGCGACGGCTTCGAAAAGGCGGTCACGGCGCCGCAGGCGGTGGGCTTCCAGGTCCTGAACCTGATGTCCGACAATCCGGGCATGCGCTGGGACATCGAGACCACCAAGCGCGTCATCGGCTACGCGCCCCGCGACGGCCACGTGCCGAAGCTGACGCCGGAGCAGCAGGCCGGCGCGAAGGCGACGCAGGGCGCGCGCGCGATGATCGAGGCGTCAGACGCCTGGATGAGCCTGACCCGGTACTGAGGTGAGCGATCCCGACCTCGTCCGGATCGGGTCCGGCACCCTGGCGGCGGCGCTTGCCTTGCGCGGGGCCGAGCTGTGGTCGCTCCTCCTCGATGGCGAGGAGCGGCTGTGGCACGGCGATCCCGCATGGTGGGACTACCGCGCGCCGCTGCTCTTCCCCACCATCGGCCGGTCCGTCGACGAGACTGTCACCGTCGACGGCCGTCCGTTCCCGATGCCCCTGCACGGATTTGCCCGCGACCTCCCCTTCGCCGTCGCTGAAGCAGGGCCGGATCGCGTCACGCTGGTGCAGACGTCGGACGCGAAGACGCGGGAGATGTTCCCGTTCGACTACCGCCTGACCGTGGGCGCCTGGGTCGACGGCGCCAGCCTCGGCATGTCCAGCACGGTCGAGAACACTTCGGGCCGGCCGATGCCCTTCTGCTTCGGCTACCACCCCGGTTTCATGTGGGCGGACGACGAGGACGAGCGAGCACGCTTCGTGTGCCGCTTCGGCCACGCCGAGGATTCGCCCGTCCGCCGGGCGCGGATGTCGACAGGCCTGCTGCTGGCGGAGCGCGAGCCCTGCCCTGTCGAGGGTCGGACACTGGCGCTGAACGACGGGCTCTTCTCGCGCGGGTCCATCCAGTTCGAGCGGTTGCACTCGCGCTCGGTCTGGTTCGGCCGCCCCGGAGGCACGGGCCTGACGGTGTCTTTTCCCGATTGCCCGCATCTCGGCATCTGGACGCGCCCCGGCGCGCCGTTTCTGTGCATCGAGCCGTGGCAGGGCTTTGCCGCCGAGGAAGGCGGCCCGCAGGAGCTCGCACTCCGGCCGGGCGCCATGGTTCTGGAGCCGGGCGCGAAGGCGACGTTTCCTCTGGCCCTGACGTTCGGGACCGCAGATCCGGGAGCGTGAGCGATCGCTCGCAGGGCGGCTGCGCGGCGGGCGCCCTCTCAGGCGAGGGTGCCGGCGCCGGGTAGGGCGGCGAGCAGGCTCGCGGGCGTCGCCACGGGCGGGCGCGGCCGCATGCCGAGGCGCGCGGCCATGTAGTCGGTCGTTTCGCGCATCACCTTCATCATGTCGTGCGCGACCCGCGTGGCGCGGGCCGGATCGCGGGCGATGATGGCGCGCGCGAGCAGGATGTGGTTGTCGTCAGGGCGGTAGCGGGCCTCGCCCCATACCAACGGCTCGGCCGCGCGGTACTGGGCCCGCAGCAGGATCTCGTAAGACGACGCCAGGCCGCGAAACAGCATGTTGTGCGTGGCCTGGAGGATGCCGATGTGGAAGGCGACATCGTACTCGAACGCCGCCGCGGGATCGACCGCCCGGGTGCTCGCCAGCAGGGCATCGGCATTGCGGAGAATCTCGTTCGCCTCTCGCGAGGTGGCGCGACTCGCCGCCAGCGCGGCGGCGGCCGGCTCGATGGCGCTGCGCAACTCGATCATCGAAAGGATCAGGCCCGGTACGTTCGGCGGCGCGGAGGCGTACCAGCCCAGAACGTCGGGATCGAGAAAGTTCCATTCCTCGGAGGTACAGACCTGGGTGCCGAACCGGCGGGCGGTGCGAACGAGCCCCTTGCCCGACAACACCTTTACCGCCTCGCGCAGCGTGCTGCGGCCGACACCGTAGGTTGCGGCGAGCTCGCCCTCCTTCGGGAGGATCGAACCCTGTTCCAGAGCGCCCGAGACGATACGCCCGCCGATCTCGTCGACGATGGTCTTCACCGCACCGCGCGACAGCTGGGTCATGGGTGTTCGGGCTCCGCGAGCGCGTCGTTTCCGCGGGTATTTCCTGTTGGACAGCACCAGGCGGAACAGGCCTGAGGTGCGCCCGTCAGGAGCCGTTGACACGCGCTCTTACATCAGACTTAATCTCAACCACGAAACGCATCAAGCAGGCTCTCTCGACGTCCCGGCCCGACCGGTCCTCCACAGGCCTCGTCTGATTCTTCGACGCGTCCTCCGTCACGAGGCACGCCGATCCATCCTCCGAGACCGTCGGTCGACAGGCGCTCCGCCGGCCCATCGCCAAGCGACCTGCTGCGACGGCAGGGCCGGAAAGGCCCGCCGGATCTGGGAGATACGCCGGTATGAAGATCGTCGACGTGAAGTGCGCCGTCATCGGGAAGAACCCGATCGTGCGCATCGTGACGGACGAGGGAATCAGCGGTTACGGCGAGGTGGAGCAATACAAGCCCTACCTGAAGCCGTTCATCCTGCAGTTCCGGGACGCCCTGATCGGCGAGGATCCGACCCTCGTCGAGAAGTGCATGCTGAAGATCCGCCAGCGCGGCGCCTTCAAGCCCTACGGCAGCGCGATCAGCGTCATCGAAATGGCGCTGTGGGACATCGCCGGGAAGGCAGCGGGCCTGCCCGTCCACAAGCTCCTCGGCGGCAAGGTCCGGGACAAGGTGCGCGTCTATAACGGCGCGCTGCGCGTGCCGATGCACAGCTTCCGGCCCGAGGACTACGCGGCCGAGATGAAGCGCATGATGGCGCTACCCGAGGGCTTCACGATCGTGAAGCAGGGCATCTCGTTCCACAGCCCGATGAAGCGCGAGTTCCCGGACTATTTCTACGGCGAGGCGAATGCGAGCCCGTTCCACGGCGCGCTGGACCGCGGGCTGATGACGGAGCGCGGCTACGCCTACACGCTCGACTGCGTGGCGGCGATGAAGGAGGCCCTGGGAGACAAGGTCGG
>JAIYAB010000043.1 GCA_027489275.1 Hyphomicrobiales bacterium | reverse complement strand
CTCGGGCTACGTGTCCAACTGGGCGGCTCTCGGCACGCTCGGCGCGCTGCTGCCCGACTGCGTGGTCCTGTCCGACGCCGGCAACCACGCCTCCATGATCGAGGGCATCCGCCACAGCCGCGCTGACCGGGTGATCTTCCGCCACAACGATCCCGAGGACCTGGCGAAGAAGCTCGCCGCGGTAGCGCCCGGCCGGTCCAAGCTCGTCGCCTTCGAGTCCGTCTACTCGATGGACGGCGACATCGCCCCCATCAAGGAGATCTGCGACGTGGCCGATGCCTACGGCGCGATGACCTACATCGACGAGGTGCACGGCGTCGGCCTCTACGGCCCGCGCGGCGGCGGCGTCGCGGAGCGCGAGGGCCTGATGGACCGGATCACGGTCATCGAGGGCACGCTGGGCAAGGCGTTCGGCGTGATGGGCGGCTATATCGCCGGCTCCGCCGCCATGTGCGACTTCGTGCGCAGCTTCGCCTCGGGCTTCATCTTCTCCACCGCGCTGCCCCCCGCCATCGCGGCCGGCGCCTGCGCCAGCATCCGGCACCTGAAGCAGAGCGTGCATGAGCGCGCCCGCCACCAGAACCGCGTCGCGACGCTGCGCCGGAAGCTCGACGCCGTCGGCATCCCGCACATGCCGAACCCGAGCCACATCGTGCCGGTGATGGTCGGCAACCCCGTGAAGTGCAAGTGGATCAGCGACGTGCTGCTCGACAACTACGGGATCTACATCCAGCCCATCAACTACCCGACCGTCCCGCGCGGCACGGAGCGCCTGCGCATCACCCCGTCGCCCCTGCACACGGACGGCGACATCGACCGCCTCGTCGACGCCCTGCACGACCTCTGGTCGCAGTGTGCGCTGAGCCGGGCGGTCGCCTGAGCAGGCACGCGATGCAGGCGATCTCGATCTCGTTTTTCCGCTTCGAGGGCGTGTTCGCGCGGCTGTGGGCCTTCGCCCAGATGCAGTTCGCGCGCCGCAAGCTCGAGCGGATCCCGGAGATCGGGTTCTACAAGCTGTTCGGAACCGGCACGGGCGAGGGCTTCACCCCCGTGCCGAACTTCGGCGTCTACGCCGTGATGGCCACGTGGCCGGACCTCGAGACCGCGCGCGCGCGCGTCGAGGGAGCGCAGGCCTTTCGCGATTATCGCGCCCATGCCAGCGAAAGCGGCACGGTCTACCTCTCCGCCGTGGCGAGCCGCGGTCGGTGGGATGCACGGGAGCCCTTCGAGGTCTCGCAGGCCGAGCCTGCTCCGCGTCCCATCGCCGTGCTGACGCGCGCCACCGTGCGCGGCCGCCACTTGCTGCGCTTCTGGGGCCGCACGCCGGACATCAGCGAGACCGTGCGCGCGCAGGATCACCTGCGCTTCAAGATCGGCATGGGCGAGGTGCCCTGGGTCCAGCAGGTCACTTTCTCCATCTGGGACGATCCCGAGAGCATGCTCGCCTTCGCCTACCGCTCCTCCAGCCACGGCGAGGCCGTGCGCCGCGTCCGCGACGGCCGCTGGTTCAAGGAGGAACTCTATGCCCGCTTCCGCGTACTGCACTGGGACGGCACGTGGGACGGGCGCGATCCGCTGCGTGCCCTTGCCGGCACCCCCGCCTGAGGAGGCGCCCGTGACGTCGAACGCCCTTCGCCGCGCCGACCTCGATCCGGAACCGATCATGATCCCGGGCATCGCAGCCGACGGCGGCCTCTATCCCATCGAGAAGATGGAGGCGCACCGCACCGGCGCGTTCCACCTCGCGATCTCGGCCTTCGTGTTCTCGCGCGGCGAGCTGCTCATCCAGCGCCGGGCGCTCGGCAAGTACCATTGCGGCGGGCAGTGGGCGAACACCTGCTGCACGCATCCCCACTGGGGCGAGGATGCCGCGCTCGCCGCACGCCGGCGCCTGCGCGAGGAACTCGGCTTCTCAACGCCCCTGCGCGAGTCCCGCGTGGTGGATTACTGGGCCGATGTCGGCAACGATCTCGTCGAGAACGAGCGGGTCCACATGTTCCTCGGCGAGGTCGATCGCGACACGCTTCGGGCCGATCCGGACCCGGCCGAGGTGGCCGAGGTCCGCTGGGTGGGCGCGGCCCAGCTGCGCAGCGAGATCGCCGCGACACCGCTCGCCTTCACGCCCTGGTTCCGCATCTACGTGTCGCGCTTCCCCGACCTGGCGTTCTAGCCTGCCGCGAAACGCGCCGACGGGTCGAGCCCCGCCGCCGCGCCGTCAGCCCTGCGCCTCCGGCCCCGGCAGCACCGCGTACTGGCGCGCGACGTCATCGATGAGCTGCACGACCGTGTCCGGCCGTTCCTCGTGGGCGAGGTGGCCGAGGCGGCGGAGCTTGACCACCCGCGCCCGGCGCAGGAGCGACTTCACCTCGTAGGCCTGCCCGGGCGGCACCGTGCGATCCTCGGTGGCTGCCGCGAGAACCAGCGGCGTCTTCAGGCTCGGGAGGTCGTCCAGCAGGGGGTCGAGATCCCACGCCGCCATCATGGCGAGCGCGCCGGCGACGTGCGCCGGATGCCCCGCGAGCCGCGCGTAGAGCGCCACGCCGCGCGCGTCGAGCGTCGATCCGGTGTCCTTCAGGATCCGCGCCACGATGTCGGGATCGGACGCGCGCCAGGCGACGATCGAGGGGACCAGCGGGTTCAGGGCCAACAGCTTCGCGATCGGCGAGAAGAAGCGCCCCACCGCACCGCGGAAGGGGATGAAGGCGCCGTTCAGGCTGACGATGGCAGCGGGCGCGATCGTGCCGTCGAGCGCCATGCGCACGGCAATCGCCGCGCCTGCCGAGTGACCGACCACGACCGCAGGGTCGAACGCGAGGGCGCGCAGCAGGTCGCCAACGGCGGCCGCCATGCCGGGCAGGGTCCGCTGCGCGGGGGGCGCCTGGTCGGTGAAACCGTGGCCGGGCAGGTCGAAGGCGACGACGCGGAAGCTGCCGGCCAGCAGGGGAGCGACGTCGCGCCACGAATGGGTGGACGCGCCCGTGCCGTGCACGAGCAGGAGCGCCGGCCCATCGCCCATCTCCGTCACCAGCCACCGCAGGCCCGCGGCCTCGACGAAGCGGCAGGCGTCGCGGTTGGGCCAGTCCCTTCCGTCGCTGTCCCAGGCGAGCGCGTCCCGCGGCACGGCTCGGCGCCTCACGCGAAAAGGGGCGCGCCGTGGCGCGCCCCTGTCCGGGACGAAGGGTCGTCGCAGGCGGTCAAGGCTTCTTGCCGAGCTCCGCGACGAAGTCCTTCAGCATCTGCGCGCCGTTCATGGGCTTGTTCAGCCCCTGGTGGCAGGTCGCGCAGCCGACCTTCGCCACGTCGCCGGTCTTTCCGAGGCGCTCCCGGGGGAACGTCGAGGTCAGCGGCTCGAGGTAGGTCTTGTTCACCGCCCGCGACATGCGGATGCCGTAGAAGGCGGTCACGCGTTGCGGCGGGCTCTCGTCCCACGCGTTGAAGGCACGGCTGTTGTGGCAGAACGTGCAGTTCTGCCCCAGCGACTCCGACATGTGCATCATGAGCGACCATGTGTGCTCCGTGTCCATGATCGTCGCCTTGTTGCCCGAGGGCAACGCGGTGTTCGTATGGACGCGGATGGCGCGGTCGCCGAGCAGGTACTCGCTGAGCGCGTCGTGCGGCAGCGAGGTGAGGCCGGCGTTCTTGGCCACGATGTTCTGGTCGCCCGTGTAGCCGACCCACTTCGTGTGCCCGGGAAGCGTCGGGCCCGGCTCCTTGAACCACACGTTCTTGGGCACGCCCTGCCCGGCGTGGCAGGTGTAGCAGGTCACGCCCGTCTGGCCGACATGGCTCGTCCAGTCGGTGTTGATGGTGCGCGTCATCTGGATCATGCGGCGGGCGACGATCAGCTGGTACTTGCTGTAGTCGCCCATGTTCTCGGGATTGTGGCAGTAGGCGCAGCTCTGCTCGCCTCCCACCCACTCGGCGAAGGACGCCATCAGGCGATTGAACTGGTCCTCGCTGAGGTCGCCCAGCACCTGGAGGTTCGGATAGACCTCCTTGGCGCGCTGCCCTTCGGCGCTGGCCTCGTAGGCCGGCGGCGGAGCAGTGATCTTCGCCTGGGCGGCGACGACGCTGGCGTCCTTGCTCTGCACCATCCCGACGCCGCGATAGCCGATCTGCTGGCTCTTGGCCGGCGGCAGGCTCCAGCCCGCCGTCGCCACCATCAGTCCGCCCAGCAGCACGGCCGCGGCGCCTCCAGCATAAACCCAACCGGAGATCCTCATGGCCTGGCTCCTGCAGCGAGAGCGGGATCCGTGACGCCGCCGAAGACGTCCGGATAGGGCGGGACGAGCCCGTGCTTGATGCCCCACAGGTACCAGTTGTCCACCACGGTGCCGGTGAGGAGGATGCCGATGCCGCCGGTGAGCGGGGTCAGCACCGCGAACCACCACGCCCAGCGATGGATCGATTCCATCGTGGCGTTGAAGCCCATCGTCCAGCGCCAGAACAGGGCGGCGCGCTCGCTGGCCGTGCCGCGGTCGACGATCTGCTCGAGCTCGCGGTCGCCGCCGTAGCGGGTCACCGCCAGGATGGTCGCGCCGTGCATGGCGAAGAGAAGCGTCGAACCGTAGAGGAAGACGATCGAGAGGCAGTGGAAGGGATTGTAGTAGAGGTTCCCGTAGCGGATCGAGAACGCGGTGGTCCAGTCGAGGTGCGGGAAGATGCCGAAGGGCACCGCCTCCGCCCAGCTGCCCATCAGCATCGGGCGAATGAAGCCCAGCACGAGGAACAGCCAGATCGCCGAGGCGAAGGCCCAGGCCACGTGCGTGCCCATCTTGAGGGCGCGGGCGCGGGTGTACATGCGCACCCACCACAGCAGAACCGAGGCGGTGATGAAAGCGCCCGAGATCACCCACCAGCCGCCCTGGTTGAGCGGCGGGATGATGCGGAAGCCCTGCGAGGGCGGCGGCGGCTCCAGCGCCAGCCAGGGCAGCTGCCGGATGAACTGGATGGGGTTCCAGTTCACCGACGCCAGCATGTTGAAGCCGATGATCGAGAAGCCGAGAGCGAACAGGATCACCGACGCCATGCCGAGCACGCCGAGATAGATCGGCCCGATCTGCGCGTTGCCGAAGATGCCCGCCCAGTAGCTGAACACCGGCTTGCCGATGCGCTCGTAGTCGCCGTTCTCGATCGGGGCGCCTGCTTCGAGGTGCCCGCGGACCTGAACCCGCGTGAAGATGTTCTGGTATTCCGGAATGAGATACATGGTCGGCTCTTTCTCAGGAGGCCCAGATCGGCAGCTGCAGCCACCAGTTCCACCACTCGGGCCAGCTGCGGTTCCAGAAGGGGCCGCTGATGACGATGCAGACCGCGCTCCAGAAGCCGGCGGACAGCGCGAGGAACAGGCCGAGGCGGTGGATGCCCAGCGTGCCGATCGAGTAGCCGACCGTGTCGCGG
>JAIYAB010000315.1 GCA_027489275.1 Hyphomicrobiales bacterium | reverse complement strand
GCGTCTCGAAGGACGCACCATCGCGCAGCATCCGCCTCTGCGCTCCCCACCATCCTGCGTCCTTGGAGACGGCCGCTGCACGGCCTCCTCAAGATGAGGGGATACAGGGATACGACCACTATGTCTTTGTTTTCAATGTTGAATATCCTCATCCTGAGGAGCGGGCGAAGCCCGCGTCTCGAAGGACGCACCATCACGCAGCGCAACGGGTGCGGCCAAGCCAAGGAGAACGGGTAGGACCCCCCGCCCTCCAAGGCTTCACGGCTCAGTGGCGGGCGGCCTCCTTGCGGACGACGGCGTCGGCGGACTTGCCGGCGAGTTCGGCGAGGTGATCGAAACTCGCGTGGAAGGTTCCGACGCCGGCGGTGGCGGACCGCAGCTCGATGATCAGGTCGCCGATCTCCGACTCCGGCACGAGGGCCTTGAGGATGTCCCACCCCTCCCAGCCCGGCCGGCCGTCATAGCCGAGGATCTGGCCGCGACGGGAAGAGACGATCCCGCTCGCCTTGCTCATCGCCCCGGCCGGGATGGCGATTTCCACGGTCTGGACCGGCTCCAGCAGCATTGGGCCGGCCTTCGGCAGCGCCTCCGCCATCGCCAGCCGCGCGGCGGCGCGGAAGGCCATGTCGGAGGAGTCGACCGAGTGGTACGAGCCGTCCGTCAGCGTCACCCGCACATCGACGACGGGGAAGCCGAGCGGGCCGGCGTCGAGCGCCTCGCGCACGCCGTGCTCGACGGAGCCGATGTATTGGCGCGGCACGACGCCGCCGGTGACCCGGTCGACGAACTCGAAGCCGGCGCCCCGCTCCAGCGGCTCGACCTCGATGACGACGTCGCCGAACTGGCCGTGGCCGCCCGTCTGCTTCTTGTGGCGGCCGCGCACGCTGACCTTGTGGCGGATGCTCTCCCGGTACCCCACCCGCGTGTCGTGGCGGTCCACCTGGACGCCGTAGCGTCCGGCCAACCGTTCGAGCGCGACGCGAAGATGGACCTCGCCCTGCCCGGCGACGCGCAGTTCGCCGGCCTCGCCATTGTGGTCGATCACCAGCGCAGGATCCTCCTCCGCGAGCTTGGCCAGCGCGGCGTTGAGGCGCACGTCGTCCTTCCGGTCACGAGTGGCGATGGCCACGGTGAAGACCGGCTCGAGCGGGGCGATGGACGCCACCGCGCGCGGCTGGGACTTGCCGGTGGAGAACACATCGCCCGTGTGGACGCCTTCCAGCCGGTTGAAGGCGAGCACGTCGCCCTCGACTGCTTCTGCCTCGCGCGTGCCCGTTCCGCCCGTCAGCCGCTGCAGGCCGCCGACACGCACCTCAGCGCCGCGCGAGCCCACCACCACGTCGCCCTCCTTGAACGAGCCGCGCAGGACCCGCGAGAGCGACAGCTTGCCGCCATGGGTGGTGTGGATCGTCTTCATCACGTGGGCGAGCGGCAGCCCGTCCGGCGTGACGCCGAGCCGGGCGCGGGTCTCTGCGACGGCAGGCGCCTCGTGGCGCAGCGCCTTGAGCAGGCGCGTGATTCCGTTGCCGCGCTCGGCCGAGCCGAGCAGGACCGGGACGATGAGCCCTTCGCGCAGCTCGCGGGTGAGATCGTCGAAGATCTGGTCGCGCGGCGGCTCGATCTCCTCGATCAACTCCTCCATGAGGCTGTCGTCGTAGTCGGCCAGCCGTTCCAGCATGGAAAAGCGCGCCTGCTTCTCCTGGCCGACCTCCTCGGCCGGAATGTCGACCACCTGGCTCGCCGCGTGTTCGCGGTAGATGAAAGCGCGCTCCAGCGCGAGGTCGATGTAGCCCACCGCGATGCCGTTCTTCCAGATCGGGATCTGGCGCAGCAGCAGCGGCGTCCGCGACACCGTCTGCAGCATCTGCAGCGTCTCCTGGACGCGGCCGGCATGGGTGTCGATCTTGTTGAGGAACAGGAAGCGCGGCACCCCGGCCTCCTCCAGGTCGCGCAGGATGACCTGCAGGGCCGGAAGCTTCCGCTCGTCGGCCTCGCACACCACGATGGCGGCATCGCAGGCCGGCGTCACGCTGCGGGCCTCTGCCGCAAACTCGATCGAACCGGGGCAGTCGAGGAAGGTCATGCGGTCGTCGATGAAGTGGACGGAGGCCGCGTTCAACTCGACGCCATGGCCGTGGGCGCGGGCCTCGGGGCTACCGTCGCCGACACTGGAGCCGTCCGTGACGCGGCCGGCGCGCTGGACGGCGCCGGTGCGCTCGAGGATCGCTTCGAGCAGGGTCGTCTTCCCGCTCTGGAAGGGCCCGACGATGGCAATGCACCGCGGGCCCCTCGAACTTCTTGCCGATTGAGCACGCTCCGAGCCTGTAGAACCCATGGTCTCCTCCCATTGGAGCAGGGCGCTGGCCGAACGTGACGGCCAACGTCTCCCGACGGCCTGGCCACTGTGGCAGGGGTCGATGCTCTGCCCGGCGGGAGCCGATGGCAAGGGAAATCCGGATCAGGAATCGACCGGATGCGGGGGCTCGGCGGGACGGGGCAAGGGCCGGCGGGAGCTCGGCAGCGCTTTGCGCGTCACGCCTCGCGGACGGCTTCGCCCTCGATCTCGAACAGCAGCGCCGGGCTCGCGAGGCCCACGTTCTCGAGGTAGGTGCAGGCCGGGGCGTGGCCGGCGAGGCGCCGGTCGCGGACCGTACGGAACGCGGCGACGCTGCCCGCCGGCACGCAGAAGCCGGTAATCTTCACGAGGTCGTGGACCGTCATCCCGGCCTCGGCGAGAACCGCCTCAAGATTGTCCCACGCCACCTCCATCTGCGCCTCGAGGCCATCGGCCACCGAACCGTCGGGACGGACTCCGATCTGGCCGGAGATCACCAACCGGCGCGCGCGAGGGTCGCACAGCGCGCCCTGTGAGTAGCGGGAGGCGGGGGCGACGATCGTCTTCGGATTGAAAAAGCGGGGCATGGGGCCTCCTGTGGTCCTGTTCCCGGTTGCGGCCGGCGTCGGCGTCACTTTACTGGTTAACAGGCGGAAACGAACGCGATTCGCAGCAGGCCCGGCCAGGGTCCGCACGACGTCGCGGTGGATGGATCGACGTGAGGCGCAGGGTCGACGCCATCATCATCGGCGCAGCGATCGTCACGGTGTCCGGGGCGGTTGCGCTGACGCTATGGTCGGGCCTCGGCACGGCGTGGGCGAACGCGGCGCTGGCCGGAATGGCGACGGCCGTCGGGCTCCTCTTCCTCGCCGTCCGGAATGCCCGCGTGCCTGCAGCATCGCACGCTCCGTCGACCGCCGCCGCCGCGACCATGACGGCCGCGCCGGCGACCGCGACGCCCTTCGCCGCGCCCGACACAGCTCTGCTCAACCGGATCGAATCCATCGAGAACGGCCTGCGCGCGGTGGCGCGGCGCTGCTACGAGCTCGACCAACGCCTGGGCGACCTGGACAAGGAGCTCGCGCACCGCAACCTCGATACGGTGAAGGCAGTCTCCTCCGAGCTCTCCCTGCTCGGCAGCGTGGTCCGCGACCTCGCCGAGGCGGTGTCTGTGCACGACGCGGAGCTGTTTTCCGGGCCGGGAGGGCGGCGAGCGCGCGCAGGATCCGCCGACGAGAAGCGCGACGCGCCGGACGTGGAGCCGCCCGGCGAACGCATCGTGCCGAACGCGCCGGCCGCCAGGCCCACCAGCCTGACCATCGCCGCCGTGGCCCCGCCGCGCCCCGCCGAGGCCCCGCCAGCCGAGCCGCCGACGGTCGCCGAGCCTGCCGCCGCGCCGCCGCCGGCGCCAGAGGCGAAGCCGGCCGAACCGCGGCCGCCGGAGACCAGCCAGGCCGTGCGCCGTGCGCTGGTGGCGGGCGGGGTCGATCTGTTCCTCCACTCCATCGTCTCCCTGCCGCAGCGAAAGGTCCGCCTCTACGAGGCGCTGGGCCGCGTGCGGGAGGCGGACGGCAACTTCGCCGAATCCGACTCGGTGGCCGCCGCCGCCGCCAGGCTGGGGCTGACCGCCAAGCTGGAGACGGACCTGTTCCGCTCGGTCTGCAAGGTGGCGTCGCATCTGGCGGCGCGCGAGCGCGACGTGCCGGTGATGTGCCCGGTGAGCCTGCCGACGCTGCGCGAACCGGCCTATTTCACCGCCCTCGCAGAGGCGGTGGAGGGCGACCGGCAGATCCCGGTGCGTGTGGTGCTGCGGCTGCGGCAGGCGGACGTCGCGAAGCTCGGCGTGATGGAGGGGGAGGCGCTGGAGGCGGTGCGCGGCCTCGGCTTCCGCTTCGCGCTCGACGGGGTCGAGGACCTGCGCCTCGACGCGCGGGACCTTGCGGCGCGCGGCGTGCGCTACGTCACGGTTCCCGCGAAGCTGCTGCTGGCCGCGGGCACGGGCGATGCGCCGAGCGAGATCCACCCCGCCGATCTGGCCGACCTGCTTGCCCGCCACGGCCTCTCCCTCGTGGCATCCGGCATCGAGACCGAGGCGACCGCGATCGAGATCCAGGACTACTCGCCGCAATTGGGGCAGGGGCCGCTGTTCTCCGGTCCGCGCCCCGTCCGGGGCGAGGTGCTGACCACAGAGCCGCCGCGCCGCCCGGCCGACGCACCCGCCGAGACGCCGCCCGCCCCCGCCGCGCCGCCCGTCGCCGCCGCCGCGGCAGCCCCGGCAGCGCCCGCCAAGCCGGAACGCCTGCCGCTGCGGGCGTTCCTCCGTCGCACCACGGCGTGACGGCGGCTGCCGGCCTCGCTTGACAGGCGTGCCCCCGGCCTTTAGCGCGCCGGGGCGTCCCCTTCTTCCCCATCCGGATCGACCGATGCCCCTTCCCAACGCCATGCCGCCCGTCCTGCACGGATTTGCGGCGCTCGCGCCGCGCTACGACGTGATCCTGTGCGACATCTGGGGCGTGCTGCACGACGGGCTCAAGGCGCATCCGGGAGCCGGCGACGCGCTGAAGCGGTTCCGCGCAGGCGGCGGCACGGTCGTTCTCGTGTCCAACGCGCCGCGACCGTCAGAAACCGTGGTGCCGCATCTCGACCAGCTCGGCGTCATCCGCGAGGCGTGGGACGGGATCGTGACGTCCGGCGACGTGACGCGCGCGATGCTGGCAGCGACTGACGAGCCCTATTTCTGGCTCGGCCCCGACCGCGACGCGCCGCTCTTCGACGGCTTCACCGACCGTGCCGCAGCTTTCGAGGAAGCGCGGATGATCGTCTGCAGCGGGCTGATCGACGACACGCGGGAGACACCGGCCGACTATGCCGTCATGCTGGCGAGCGCCCGCCAGCGCAGCATGCGGTTCCTGTGCGCCAATCCCGACCTCATCGTCGAGCGGGGCAACGAGATCATCTACTGCGCCGGAGCGCTCGCCGAGGCCTACGCCGGGCTCGGCGGCGAGGTGCTGTGGGCCGGCAAGCCGCACAAGCCCGTCTACGACGCAGCGCTCGACGTCGCGGCTTCCATGCGCAAGGCCGACACGCCCCTGTCCCGCGTGCTCGCCATCGGCGACGCGCTGCGCACCGACGTCGCAGGCGCGCGCGGGATCGGCATCGACAGCCTGTTCATCGCCCGCGGCATCCACACCCATGAACTCGGCCTCGCCGACGGCCCGCTGACGGACGCGCGGCTGGCCGCCTTCCTGGCGGATGCGCCGGAGCATCCCTCCGCGGCGATGGAAAAGCTGGTCTGGTAAGCCCGCCGGTCGTCCGGGGCGGACCGGAGACGTCACGCGTCTGTCCCCATGGACCGCGCGAAAGCCGGCCGAGCTCGAGCCGCCCGGCGGAGGCGGAACCTTTCCAATGCTTCATTTTGGCCGGGTCGCCGGCCCATGCTAGGGGTTGGTGCAGCGCGTTCGCTGCCATTCCCCGAGAGGCCCTTGCATGTCCGACACCGCTTCCGCCCCGCAGGGTCTCCGGCCGGCCGTTCCGGCGCTGATCGTCGGCGTCTTCGCTGCAGTCGCCTTGGCGCTCGGCGTGACGTGGGGCGACAAGACCATCATGGGCATGGGCGTCGTCGGCCTGCTCTTCGCCGGAGCCCTGTACCGCGCGGGCGGCGTGTCGTCGTTCCTGAAGATCTTCCTCGGCATCTTCGCCGTCGAGTACGTGGTCTTCGGCGCCGCGCTGCTGCTGGTGAAGGGCGGCGCCTGGCCCGAGGGGTTGAAGGACTACGGCCCGCCGCCGAGCCTGCCCGTGACCGTGGGCATCTTCGGCCTGCTGGTCTTCGCGATGTCCTTCGTCCCGGTGATCCGCACCATCATGCGCATCGCCGACCGCTATTTCGACACGCAGCAGATCGGCGTCGCCCGCATCTGGCCGATCGGCACGGTGCGGATGAAGGAATCGACGCTGGCGCGGTTGGCCGTCATCTTCCTCGTCGTCGTCAACCAGGCGCAGGTCGCCATCAACGTCCGGCTCTCTTTCTTCAACCGCGACTGGTTCAACGCGATCCAGGAGAAGAACGAAGCGCTGTTCTGGTCGCTGCTCTACACGGTGTTCCTGTTCTGGGCGGCGATCTTCATCGTCAGCGCCATCGTCGAGTTCGTGGTCAAGTCGGGCCTGACCATCCGCTGGCGGCAGTACCTCACCGACCGCTACACCGGCGAGTGGCTGAGCGACGGCACGCATTACCGCATGGCCTTCGGCGGCAACGAGGCTGACAACCCCGACCAGCGCATCGCGGTCGACATCGACCGCTTCGTCGACCAGACCTACGGCTTCTCGATCACGCTGCTGGCCACGGTGTCGTCGCTGGTGTCGTTCTCGATCATCCTGTGGACGATCGCGTCGGCCTTCACGATCCCGGGAACCGACATCGTGATCCCGGGCCTGCTGTTCTGGGTGGCGCTCGTCTATGCCGGCGTCGGCACGCTGATCACGCACTGGATCGGCCGCTCGCTGGTTGGCCTGAACTTCACGCAGCAGCGCTACGAGGCGGACTTCCGGTTCTCGCTGGCCCGCCTGCGCGAATATGGCGAACAGGTCGCGCTGCTCGACGGCGAGAAGGCCGAGCGCGAGATCGTCATGGGCCGCTTCGGCAACGTGATCGGTAATTTCTGGCAGATCGTGAACCTTCGCAAGCGCCTGATGGCGTTCACGGCGAGCTACGGCCAGATCAGCCCGATCATCCCCTACGTCATCGCCGCGCCGTTCTACTTCCTCGGCAAGGTGCAGCTCGGCACGCTGACGCAGACGGCCGGCGCCTTCGGGCGCGTGGAAGGCGCGCTGAACTTCTTCGTCGACTATTACGTCACGCTGGCCGACTACAAGTCGGTCATCGACCGCCTGACGACCTTCAATGACGCCATCGACAGGGCGCGCAAGCTCGGCATCGAACCGCCGCACATCGCGATCAGCCAGGGCGCGCGCGACGACGTGACCGTGGAGGGCCTCAGCCTCGGCCTGCCGGACGGGCGCACCATCGTGCATGTCGACCGGCTGGACCTGCGCAAGGGCGAGACTGCCCTGCTCACCGGGCCGTCAGGCTCGGGCAAGTCGACGCTGCTGCGGGCCATCTCCGGCATCTGGCCATTCGGCGAGGGCAGGATCGGCGTGCCGCACGGCGCCAGCGTGATGCTGCTGCCGCAGCGGCCCTACCTGCCGCTGGGCACGCTGCGCGGCGCTGTGACTTACCCCGGCGTAGCGGGCGCCTACCCCGACTCGGCGATCCGCGAAGCGCTGGCGGCGGCGCGGCTGCCGGAACTCGTCGACCGGCTCGACCACGAGGACGCCTGGTCCGCCCGCCTGTCCGGCGGCGAGCAGCAGCGCCTCGCCATCGCGCGCGCCCTCCTGGCCAAGCCCGACTGGCTGTTCCTCGACGAGGCGACCTCCGCGCTGGACGAGTTCACCGAGGCGGCTCTCTACAAGATGCTGGCCGAGCGCCTGCCGGGGACGACGATCGTCTCGATCGGCCATCGGTCGACCCTGCTGGGCATGCATGCCCGCCACCTCGAAATGCAGCCGCGCCCCGACGGCACCTTCGCTCCGGGCGACCTGGCCGTGCGCGCGACGGCCTGAGCGCCGCCGCCGGCGCACGGCCGGCGCGCGCGGGGCGCAGGAACGAAGGCCGAACGCCGCGCTTGCCCCGGGCGCGGACTCGTCCCATCTTCGCCCCATGGCCAGAACACCGAAGTCTCCCTCCCGCCCGACGCGCGCGAAGGCGTCGAAGCCGGAGCTCAAGCCGCTGGACGAACACCTGGCGGCGCTGCTCAGCCCTGCGATCAACCGCGAGCGCGAGAGCGCGCGCGGGTTCGGCGAAGCGCCGCAGTCGGGATTCGACGCCGGCGACGTGACGCCGGCAGACCCGAAGCTGGCGCGCTCCTTTGGCCTCGGGCGGCCGCGCCCGGCCGCGCCGCAGCCTGAGGGCGAGATCCACCCGGGCAACCGCAAGCGCGACGTGGGCCTGTCGCGCGACGACATCCTCAAGGCCGCGCCCAAGCGCGTGCGGCAGGGCAACGTCCTGCGCGACGAGGAGGAGGACGAACAGCTCGTCCGCAACGGGCTCAGCGGCGCCACGGCGACGGTCGACTCGCTGAAGTCCCTTCTGGAACAGGGCGACCCGAACCTGCGGCAGGCCAGCGTCTGGGCGCCGCACCGGCCACCGCGGCCGGAGAAGTCGGAAGGCGGCATCGCCTTCGAGATCGTGTCGGAGTTCGAGCCCAAGGGCGACCAGCCCACCGCCATCGCCGAGCTGGTGGACGGCGTGGCCCGGCACGAGCGCGACCAGGTGCTGCTCGGCGTCACCGGCTCGGGCAAGACGTTCACGATGGCGCAGGTGATCGCGCGGACGAACCGCCCCGCGCTGATCCTCGCGCCCAACAAGACGCTCGCGGCGCAGCTCTATGGCGAGTTCAAGAGCTTCTTCCCGAACAGCGCGGTGGAGTATTTCGTCTCCTACTACGACTACTACCAGCCCGAGGCCTACGTCCCCCGCACCGACACCTACATCGAGAAAGAGTCCTCGGTGAACGAGCAGATCGACCGCATGCGCCACAGCGCCACGCGGGCGATCCTGGAGCGCGACGACGTCATCATCGTCGCCTCGGTGTCGTGCATCTACGGCATCGGCTCGGTCGAGACCTACACGGCGATGACCTTCGGCATCAAGGTGGGCGAGACGCTGGACCAGCGC
>JAIYAB010000017.1 GCA_027489275.1 Hyphomicrobiales bacterium | reverse complement strand
GTCCGGCTTCTTCCTGATCCCACGTTGGTGGATCAAGATCATGATGGTGCTGTTCATCCTGCCCTGGGCGGTGCCGTCGATCCCGACCATCCTGTCGGTCCGGTTCATGCTCAACCCCGAATGGGGCGTCATCAACCAGACCATATTCCGGCTGACCTTCGAGGACGGGCCGAACTGGCTGAACGACCCGCGGCTCGGGCTGTTCTTCGCCGTTCTCGTCCACATCTGGAAATCGCTGCCCTTCTGGACGCTGATCCTGCTGTCGGGCCGGATGGCGATCTCGGCCGACCTGTATGAGGCCGCGGCCGTCGACGGGGCGTCGAACTGGCAGAAGTTCCGCTTCGTCACCTGGCCGTCGATCATGCAGCTCTACCTGACCTGCGCGATCCTCTCGACCATCTGGTCGCTCGGCGACTTCAACAGCGTCTACCTGCTGACGGGCGGCGGCCCGGCGGACCTCACGCACGTGCTGGCGACGCTGGGCATCCGCTACCTGCGGCTGGGCGAGGTCGACATGTCCATGGCGACCATCGTGTCGGCGCTGCCGCTGATCCTGCCGCTGGTCTACTTCATGATGAAGAGGCTCTCGAAATGAGCATGGCCGGCACCAAGAGCGGGCTCAACTGGCGCAACGTCTCGGGCGAGGCGAAGCTGCTGCTCGTCGGCATCCCGCTGCTGATCTGGACGCTGCTGCCGATCTATCACCTGTGCCTGTTCGCGTTCTCGGACAAGCAGTCGGCGTTCTCGGGCAATCTGTGGCCGACGAACCCGACCATCCGCAATTTCGAGATCGTGTTCGGCCAGAAACACTACTTCCTGACGCATTTCTGGCGGCAGCTCTGGAACTCGGTGTTCATCGCCGGGATGACCGGCATCCTGACGCTGCTGATCGCCACCTTCGCCGCCTTCGCCATCAGCCGGCTGAAGGTGCGCGGCGGGCGGACGGTGCTGAACATGGCGCTGTTCACTTACTTCATCCCGGCGGCGTTCCTGGCGGTGCCGATGTTCCGGACGATGGGCCTCTACGGGTTGCTGGGCAGCCAGTGGGCGCTGATCCTCGCCATGGTCGCCATCGCAGCGCCCTACGCGATCTGGGTGCTGAAGCAGGCCTCGGACAAGCTGCCGCTCGAGCTCGACGAGGCCGCCATCATGGACGGGGCGAGCGCGCCGCAGCTGTTCCGGCTGGTCTACCTGCCGCTGATGGGGCCCTCGCTGGTGGCGGTGGGCATCTACTCGATCCTGCTTGCCTGGAACGAGTATCTCTACGCGTTCCTGCTGCTCTCGCGCGACACGTCGCTGACGCTGCCGGTGGCGCTCGGCAACTTCATGGCGGCCGACGACTCGCCCTGGGAGCTGCTGATGACGACGGGGCTGATCTAAGCCCTGCCGAAGGCGGCGATCTACTACGTGTTACGCCGCTACATGGTGTCGGGCCTCACGGCCGGCGCGGTGAAGAGCTGAGCCGGTGACCATGCGGCCCCTCGTCCTCGTCACCGGCGGCAGCCGCGGCATCGGCGCGGCGACAGCGGTCATGGCGGCGCAGCGCGGCTACGACGTCGCGGTGCACTACCGCGGCGACCGGGCGGCGGCCGACGACGTGGTGGCGCGCTGCCGCGCCGCCGGCGCGCGGGCCGAGGCGTTCCAGGGCGACGTGGCGGTGGAGGCGGACATCGTCCGCGTGTTCGCCGAGGTCGACGGGCGGATGGGGCGCATCGCCCACCTCGTCAACAATGCCGGCATCACCGGCAAGGCGAGCCGGCTCGACGCCGCGCCGACCGACGAGATCCGCCGGACCATCGACCTCAACGTCACCGGCGCGATCCTGGCGGCGCGCGAGGCGATCCGCCGGATCTCGCCGCGGCACGGCGGGCCGGGCGGCACGATCGTGAACCTCTCGTCGGCGGCGGTGTGGCTCGGCGCGCCGGGCGACTTCGTCTGGTACGCGGCCTCGAAGGGGGCGATCGACAGCCTGACCGTCGGCCTCGCCAAGGAGCTCGGCGCGGAGGGTATCCGCGTCAACGCGGTGGCGCCGGGGCTGATCGAGACGGACATCCACGAGACCGCGGGTCTTGGCGGGCGGATCGAGCGCCTCGCGCCGATGGTGCCGCTGCAGCGCGGCGGAACGGCTGACGAGGTCGCCGAGATCATCCTGTTCCTGATGTCGGACGCCGCGCGTTACGTCACGGGCGCGGTGTACAAGGTCACCGGCGGGCGCTGAAGCGTCCTACCCCTCCAGCTCCTCGCGCAGCATCTCGAGGCGCAGCCATTCCTCCTCGGCGGCGGCAAGCGCCGCCTGGGCCTTGCCCGCGGCGGCAGTGAGGGCGGCGAAGCGGGCGGGATCCTTCGTGTAGAGGGCGGGATCGCCCAGCGCGGCGTCGATGCGCGCCATCTCGGCGTGCAGGGCGTCCATGATCTTGGGCAGCGTCTCCAGCGCGTGCTTCTCCTTGAAGGAGAGCTTGCGCTTCGCCGCGGCCGGCGGCGCCGCGGGCGCGGCCTGTTTCTCGCGCGGCGGGCCGGGCGGCGGGGCGGCGGCGGCCTTCGCCGTCACGCCCTGGCCGCGCTGGATCACCATGTCGCTGTAGCCGCCGGCATATTCCTGCCAGCGGCCCTCCCCCTCCGAGACGATGACCGAGGTGACCACCCGGTCGAGGAAGTCGCGGTCGTGGCTGACGAGAATGACGGTGCCGGGATAGTCGGCCAGCGTCTCCTGCAGCAGGTCCAGGGTCTCGAGGTCGAGGTCGTT
>JAIYAB010000175.1 GCA_027489275.1 Hyphomicrobiales bacterium | reverse complement strand
GTGGCCGGTGGGAACGACTGGAAGCGCGTTTGGAAACCGCGCTCGGGCGTCCTCCGGCTCGACTTCGACGATGGTGGCATCGAGGCCCAGGCGACGCGCGGTGGTCCGATAGAGGGCCGGATCGCCGAGGACGGCGAAGGGGGGCAAGCCGAGCGGCACGCGGGCATGCCACGCCCGAAGCGTCAGCTCCGCGCCGATGCCGGCCGGGTCCCCCTGGGTCACGACGAGCGGACGCATCGCCGTGCCGCCGCTTCAGAGCCCGTCGGAACCGGATGCGCCGGAGACGCTGTAATTGTAGTTCGCGCCGCCCAGCGTGCGCAGTTCCAGCCGCAACATGATGGTCTGGACGCTGTCCTTTGTGCCGTCCGCCATCGTTGTCTTGCCGGAATTGCTGTAGGAGATGCCGAGCGTCGTGCACTCGTCCCGGTAGCCGGCGCCGATCGACATCGACGAAACGGTGAAGGGATTCGAGGTCGGGCTGGTGGGATTGTAGAACCGCTCGGTCGCGTTTCGGCTCAGGTCGAAGAAGACGGAGCCGTTCACGTACCAGTTCTTGGTCAGGTTGATGCTCGCGGCCGTGCCGAGGCCCTCCCGCCGCGTGAAATAGCCAATGTCGGGCTGCGCCGCATAGCGCGCGTAGATGAGCGAAGTCGAGAACTGCTCGATGCTCGCCGTCGCCTGCAGTTCCACGCGCCGCAGGGCAAAATCCGATTCGTTGAAGCGGCCGCGGCTGATGAAGGAGAAGTTCTTGGTTGGGGAGAACTGCAGCCGGCCGACATAGTCCGCCCGGCTCGTCTCCAGTCCGGAATCGGCTCCCGTGTGCGCGAGGTCGGGCTGCGCATAGGAGTTGTAGCCTCCGATCTGGTACGACTGGCCGAACAGGGCGCCGACATAGGCCCCCTGAGGCGCGGTATACGAGTATTGCGCGCCCACATTGGCACGCGATCCGCCCTCGACCCGGTCGTAGCCGGAGAACTTGTTCACGGCGAAGAGGTTCGTGTCGTCATAGACGAGGCTCTGGGCGTCCTCGTTCGGCAGCTTGCCGATCAGGCTCTCGCGCGGCCTCGCGATCACCTGCCCGATGGGCTCGATGACATGCGTCCCGTATGTCGACGCGGCAACGAACGGATAGCGGTAGGTGACGCCTGCGACCGGCATGACGCGGCCCAGAACTTCGCCCGAGGTGTCGATGAAGTTCGGCAGGTACTGGTTGAACGCGCCGGTCGTGTCGAGCGACGCGAAGGCGAGGTCGCCGCGGACCGATCCGAACGGCGTCCACGACTGGCCGATCGGGTCGATGAAGGTGCGCCGCCACGCGACCTCGGTCGTGGCGCGGGTATAGGAGCCCGCCACGCCGCGCACGAGGCAGTCGATTCGGTTGTAGCGGCCCGGGGCACACGTGTCGTAGATGCTCGTCGTGCCGCCGTTGTAGGCGATCGGGAACTGGTAGGTCCCGGGCTGTCCGGCGGCGTTCACGAGGCTGTAGAAGTCGGTCTCGTCGCGCTGGATGCTCGTCAGGTTGGCGTTCAGCGACAGTTCGCCGCCGATGGGCAGGTTCACGAAGCGGCGGTCATAGTCGACGAGCGGTGCGACGGTCGGAATCTGCTTCTGCCAGTCGGCATAGGACAGGCCCCGGACGTAGTAGCCGCGGGCGTCGAAGTAACTGCGGTCTCCCTGTCCGGTGAGGTAAAGCGTGGAAATGGACTCGCGGAACCCCGACACGGCCAGCGGATTGCCGATCTGGCTCCAGTTCTTGTAGTTCTGGTTGAACCATTTGTCGGTGGCGCCGGAGAGATCCCAGCCCCACTGCCACTTGTTGTTGATCAGGAAGGGGTGCGAGCGCTCGATGGAATCGCGGAACCCACGGTCGGCCGCGCCGAAGGGCGGCTGCAGGAACGCGGACTTGTCCTGCTGGAAGATGCCCGTCGCCTTGATGTTATAGCTGCCGTTCATCAGGCGGTGACGCCACTCCACCTGGCCCATCACGCCCTGACGGCTCATGAAGGTCGGCGTGAGGGTGAGGTCGTAGTTCGGGGCGATCGCCCAGAAGTATGGCGTCGACAGGCCATACCCGAGCGCCGAACTGGCGACATAGTGCGGCGGCAGGAAGCCCGACTTCCGCTTCACCGTGTTGTCGGGCGCCGAGAAGTACGGAATGTAGGCCATCGGCACGCCCCAGAACTCGAGCGTGGAGCCTTCGTAGTAGATCGTCCGCTCCTCATTGCGGTGGATGATGCGCTTGGAGCGCACCTGCCAGAGGGGCGGCTTCGACGGATCGTCCTTGCACGGCTCGCAGGCCGTGTAGGTGCCCTGCTCGAAGACGGTCGCGTCACCCGCGGTTCGCTCGGCGCGAGGCGCGGCGAAGCGCGTGCGGTCCGTCGTCTCGACGCGAAGGGAATCGATGAATCCGTCGCGGAAGTCGTCCGTCAGCTCGAATTTCTCGCCGTAGACGATCTGTCCGTTTTCCTCGGTGAGCTTGGCGTTGCCGGACGCGAAGACGCGACTGCTGTTGCGGTCGTAAAGGACCTTGTCGGCTTCGAGCACCTTGCCCTGGTAGTAAAGCTGGACGTTGCCGACCGCCGAAACCGTGTTCTTGTCTCGGTCATAGACGAGCTCGCGCGACTCGACGAGCAGCCGGTCCTTGCTCTTCCCGTCCTTCGCCTGGGCCTGCCGGCTGACGGCGTCGGACAGCGTCTGGGCGTGGATCGCGGTCACGGCAAGGCCGGCGATCCCTGCACCGATGCCCGCCACGACCAAAACCGAGATTCTGTAAGTCGTTACCATGCCCGAACCACAACGGCCGAAGAACGCACGGCCCGTCATCACCCGTCCTCTTGATACAATAGGGCGAGTGTTCCGAGCAAACTGCCCACGATGGCCGGCGACCACGCCGCTAGCCCCGCTGACAGCAATCCTGCCGAACCTAGATCCTCGACAAGCTTGGTCGCAACATAGAGCACGAAGCCCGCTGCCACGCCACCGAGGACCATCTTGGCCACTCCACCAAATCTGAAAAATCTTAAGGAAACTGAAGCGGCGACGAGAACCATCGCCATAAAGAGCAGAGGCCGGGCGAGAAGCGACTGAAACTGCAGACGGTAGCGTGTCGCGTCGAGGCCCGCCCGCTCGCTGCGCTCGATCAGGCTCGGCAGCTCCCAGAAAGGAACGCTGTCGGCCGACGAGAAGGATTGCCTGACCTGCTCGGGTGTCAGGTTCGTCGCCACTGCATAGGCGTCGAAGCTCTGCGGCTCCTGTTCAGGCGTCAGGAGGCGAACGCCGGTCAGGTCCCAGTAGCCGTCGCGCAACTGCGCGCTGACGGCCTCGACCCGGTTGACGAACCGGCCCTCCGCATCGAATTCGAAGATGATGACCTGGCCGAGGCTCGTTCCGGAATTGCTGGAGCGCTCGGCCCGGATGATCGCCTGTCCGTCGACGCTGCGCTGGCGCACCCAGAGCAGCTTGTCGGTCGTGCTCTTGGCCTTGCCGATGCGGGCCGCTTCCACGTTCGTCGCCTGCTCGCGCAGAAAAGTGGACACGGGATTGTAGGCGGTCACCGCGAGCACGCCGAATGCCAGGGCCATGATGATGGGCGGTGTCAGGAACTGCCAGGCCGAGACGCCCGCCGCCCGGGCGACGACGAGTTCGAGCTTGCGCGACAGGTTGAGAAGCGCGGCCATTGCGCCGAAAAGGATCGCGAAGGGCAGGACCTGCTCGGCGACGGCCGGTGTCCGGAACAGGGCGAGCTGCGCCAGCAACAGAGCCGGGACGTCGGCGACGTCGCCGGTGCGGCGCACCAGTTCGACGAAATCGAGCGTGTAGATCAGCGCGAACACCGTCAGGAAGACGCCGAGCACCGAGCGGGTGAAGCGGCCCGCGAGGTAGAAGCCCAGAGTGCGCCCGATCATCGCGGTCTCTCGTCCTCACGGAGCCGATGCGACGGCGGGCCGCGCGGGCGCGGAAAAAGTCCGCCGCGGCATCCGGATGCCGCCCGTGAGGAACCAGGCCAGTCCGCCGATCGCGCCCCCGATCGGAACTGCATAGGCGAGCACGATGGCTCCCTCGGTACGGACGATGAGGCTCGACACCGCGAAACCGGCGATGCGTACGAGAACCACTACCCCGATAGCCGCAGCAATCGCGACACCGCGGCCCTGCCGGGTCGTCCGCGGCGTTCCGAGCGCGGCAAGCGCGATGGCGAGGAAGGCAAAAGGATAAAGCGGGCCTGAGAACCGCTCGTGCAGTTCCGCCCTGAATCGGCCGAGGACCTGCTGCACGTAAGGATCGGACAGGTCGAGACTGAGCAATTCCAGCGTGCTGCGCTCGCGGGGCTTGTAGACGACTGCTTCGCCATCGCCTCCGAACTGGCTGAGGTCGATCGCGTAACGCTCGAAGGCGACGATCGAGGCATCGCTCGAACCGCCGATCTCCCGCTGGACGCTACCCTTCTCGAGGACGAGATAAGGCACGCCGTTCGACTCGATCGTCTGTCCGCGCTCGGCGATGTAGGTGTTCACTTTTGCGGGATCGCGCCGGTCCTGCATGAAGATCCCGAGCAGCGCGTCGCCCGAACGCTCCCGGAAATGGAACGTCATGCCCATGTCCAGCGTGGTGAACTGACCCTCCCGCACGATGTTGCCGATGAAGTCGGCGCGAATCTGCGTGACGAGGTCGCGGATGTCGCGGAAGCTCGCCGGCATGGCCCACAGGGTCATCGTCGCGACAAGCAGCGACACGGCAACTCCGAGCAGCAAGAACGGCCGCAGCAGGCGTGTCGGCGCCAGTCCGGCGGCGCTCATGACGATGAGCTCGGAATCGCCGTTGAGCTTGTTCAGGGCGTAAATCGTCGCGATGAACAGGCCGAACGGGGCAATGATGGTGATCAGGGCCGGAATCGAGAGGCCGGTGACCAGCAGGAACACCATGATGGTCTGGCGCTTGGCGGTGAGCAGATCGAACTCGCGCAGCGCCTGCGTGATCCAGATGACCGCCGTCAGCGACAGCAGCGTCGCGAGGAACGCGACGGTCGCCGTGCGCAGGATATAGCGGTCCAGAATTCCCATGGGCTCCCGCCGTCAGGCCTAACCGAGCCAGCCGTAAAGAAAGGCCGCGCCTGCGACAAGCAGGACTTGCCGCCTTCTTCCGGCGTGATCGCGGCCGGTTCAAGGCAAACGGCAGATGGTGCAACCCCTGGTATCTGCCGCGGGTCTGTGATGCCCGTGGCGCTGGAATATTGCAGGGCTCGCCGCTATGTCTTGACCGTACCGCCTCCTCCCAACAATGCCCGGAGCCACCGATGTCAGACCGGATCAAGGTCGCCTTCTCCAACCCTGCGTTGCCGGCAGGAGGAGCACTCGTGATCTTCGTGGGCGACGACCTGTCGATTCCCGAATCGGTCCGGGCGCTGGTCGGCAAAGGCGTCGTCGAAACGGTCGCGCGGGCGGCCGCTGCCGAAGGCTTCAAGGGCAAGGCCAATGCGGGGCTGACCCTCCTGGCTCCGGCCGGGCTTCAGGCGGATCGTCTGGTCGTGATCAGTGTCGGCTCCGCGAAGGATCGTGGTGCGACGAACTATGTCGACCTCGGCGGCGCCATCGCCGGCCGTCTTGGCTCGTCGAAGGCGGCGATGGTGATTTTCGAGGGCCCCGCCGGTTGGCGCACCGATGCGGCGGCCGCGGCGGATCTCGCCCTCGGCGCGCAGCTGCGCGCCTATCGCTTCGACGCCTACAAGACCAAGAAGGGCGACGACCAGCCGCCGGAGAGCGTGATGCTCACCATCGGCGTTGCTGATCCTGCGGCGGCGCGGCGCGCGGCCAAGACGAGCACGGCGATTGCAGAGGGTGTCTCGCTCGCGCGGACCCTCGTGAACGAGCCGCCGAACGTCCTCTACCCGGAGGCCTTCGCGCGCCGGGCAGAGGCGCTGACCAAGCTTGGCGTCGAGATCGAGATCCTCGACGAGAAGAAGCTCGAGAAGATCGGCATGCGGGCGTTGCTGGGCGTCGGCCAGGGCTCGGTCCGCGACAGCCGTGTCGTCATCATGCGCTGGAACGGCGCCAAGTCTTCCAAGTCCAAGCCGGTCGCCTTCATCGGCAAGGGCGTCACCTTCGACACTGGCGGCATTTCGATCAAGCCGGCGGCCGGGATGGAGGACATGAAGGGCGACATGGCGGGCGCCGCCTGTGTCGTCGGCCTGATGCACGCGCTTGCCGCGCGCAAGGCAAAGGTCAACGTGATCGGGGCCATCGGCCTTGTTGAAAACATGCCCGACGGCAATGCCCAGCGCCCCGGCGACATCGTCACGTCCCTGTCGGGCCAGAC
>JAIYAB010000239.1 GCA_027489275.1 Hyphomicrobiales bacterium | reverse complement strand
GCCGACGTATGGATCCGGCCGCCGGCCTCCGTGTCCGGAACGCGCTGCACGCGGTGCACGCCGCTCTCGAACTTCAGCCGGGCATACGCGCCGCGGCCATGGATCTCGGCCACGATCTCCTTGTAGCCGCCGACGGTGCCCTCGCTCGCCGCGAGAATTTCGACACGCCAGCGCTTCGTCTCGGCGTAGCGCTGGTACATTCGGAACAGGTCCCCGGCGAACAGCGACGCCTCGTCCCCTCCTGTGCCGGCCCGGACCTCGAGGATGACGCCGCGCTCGTCGGCCGCGTCGCGCGGGAGCAGGAGCAGCCTTACGGCCTTCTCGTGCTCGTGCAACCGCGCGCGGACGTCGTCGCGCTCGGCGGCGGCGAGCTCGCGCATTTCGGCGTCCGACGCCGGATCGCCGAGCATGGCCTCGACATCGGCAAGCTCCGCCTCGCAGGCACGCAAGGCCTTCAGCTCGGCGACGATTGGATCGAGCTCGGCCAGCTCGCGCGACAACGCGACGAACGTGTCGCCGTCCGCGCCCGCGACCAACCGGTCGGTGATCACCGCGTGCCGCGCGAGGATCGAATCGAGCTTGTGAAAAGGGAGCGACATGGACTGTCCGTTCGGAACGGGCGCGGCCGGGACAGGCGGCTAGACCGGGATGCCGTGCTCGTCCGCGAAGGCGGCGAGCTTCGGGCGGATCGAGGGCAGTCCGTCATGGGCCGAGACCAGCGGCAGGACGTAGTCGGCCAACGCGGCGAGGTCGAGGGACAGCAGCATCGCCTTCACCGGCCCGATCGAGGCCGGCGACATCGACAGGGAGCGGAACCCGATGGCCAGCAGGGCCATCGCGTCGATCGGCCTTCCGCCAAGTTCCCCGCACAGTGTCACCGGAATCCCGGCCCGGTCGGCCGCCGCCACGATGGAGCGCAACGCGCGCAGGCAGACGGGGTTCAGCGCATCGAACCGATTGGCGACCTGCGGGTTCTCCCGGTCGACGGCGAACAGGAACTGCATCAGGTCGTTCGAGCCCACCGACAGGAAGTCTGCCTCCGCGCACAGCTCGTCGAGCTGGAACAGGAGGGACGGGACCTCGACCATGACCCCCAGTTTCAACGCGCTCGGCGGCTCGTAGCCGTGACGGGCGAGGTGCCCGCGCTCGCGCGCCACGATGGCCTTTGCGCGGACGAACTCGTCCACGGTCGCCACCATCGGGAACATGATCCGGATGTCGCGCCCGCCGGCCGCCTTCAGCAGCGCGCGCACCTGGGCGCGCAGGAGGCCGGGCCGGTCGAGGCCGATGCGGATGGCGCGCCAGCCGAGAGCCGGGTTCTCCTCCTCCACCTGGCGCATGTAGGGGAGCACCTTGTCCCCGCCGATGTCGAGCGTGCGGAACGTGACGGGCCGGTCGCCGACGGCTGCCAGCACCGAGCGATAGAGCTCGAGCTGTTCGCCCGCCGAGGGCATGCGCTCGGCGATCATGAACTGCAGTTCGGTGCGGAACAGGCCGATGCCGTGCGCGCCCGTCTCGTCGAGATGCGGCAGATCGACCAGCAGCCCGGCGTTCAGATTGAGGGAGACGGGCACGCCGTCGCGTGTCCTCGCCGGCCGGTCGCGCAGCTTGCGGTACTGCTCCTGCCGGCGGGCCCGCAGGCGGGCCTTTTCCCGGAAGGCTGCCTCGACGTCCGGCTGCGGCCGCAGGTGAACATGCGCCGTGCCGCCGTCGACGATGATGGCGTCGCCGCTCTCGGCGAGGCCGGTGACGTTCTCGACGTTGCCGACGGCGGGGATGCCGAGCGCCCGCGCGACGATGGCCACATGGCTGGTCGGCCCGCCCTCCTCCAGCACGAGGCCGCGCAGCCGCGAGCGGTCGTAGTCGAGCAGCGCGGCCGGACCCATGGCGCGCGCGACGATGATCGCGTTGTCCGGCAGGACCGACTGCGAGCCGACCATGTCGCGGCCGACGAGGCGGTGCAGCAGGCGGTTGGCGAGGTCGTCGAGGTCGTGCAGGCGCTCCCGCAGGTAGGGGTCGGTCTGGCGCATCATCCGCGCGCGCGTATCCGACTGGACGCGCTCGACCGCCGCCTCCGCCGTCAGGCCCGAGGTGATCGCCTCGCGCAGGCGGCGCAGCCAGCCCTGGTCGTGGGCGAACATGCGGTAGGTCTCCAGCACCTCCCGGTGCTCGCCGCCATGGGCGACATCGCCCCGCTCGATCATATCGTCGATGGAGGAGCGCAATTCGGCGATCGCCGCGTCGAGGCGCCCGCCCTCGCGAACGGGATCGTCGGCGATCAGGTTGGAAACGACGACGCGTGGCTCGTGCAGCACGACGTAGCCGAGGCCAACGCCGTCGGCGAGCGGCTGGCCCGAGAGTGTGACAGGACGCCGCAGGGCGATGTCGGCGCCCGGCCGGGCCAGCGTCTGAAGCTCGCCCGACGCCAGCATCTCCGCCAGGACCATGGCCGTCGTCTGCAGCGCCTCGACCTCCTCCTCGGAATAGAGCCGGTGCGCCCGGTTCTGCACTACGAGGACGCCCAGCGTGTTGCCGCCGCGCAGCACCGGGACGCCGAGGAAGGACTGGTAGATCTCCTCACCTGTCTCCGGTTTGTAGGAAAAGGAGGGGTGCGACTGGGCGTTGGGCAGGTTGAGCGGCTGCGCCTGCTGCGCGATGAGACCGACGAGGCCCTCTCCCGCCCGCATCGTGGTGAGGTGGACCGCGTCCCGGTTCAGGCCTTCGGTGGCGTAGAGCTCCAGCGTGCCGTCGGCGCGCAGCACATAAAACGAGCAGACCTCCGCCACCATGTTGTTGGCGATGAGGACGACGATCTTGTCGAGGCGTGCCTGTGCGCTGACCGGCTCCGCCATGACCTCGCGGAGGCGTCGCAGCAGAAGGCGCGGACCGCCAAGAGCGCCTCGCATCAGCCTGTCCTCACGTCCCAACCGTCGCCGGGCGGCGCTCCGCCCGAATCGTCACGGACGGCGCCCCGCCGCCACCCTTCGATTTAGCCTACCCCCACTCCCGAATGCAAAGGCCGGACCGGCGGGCCGCGCCGCGGGTGAAACCGCCCGCCCTGCGCCGCCGGTCAGGCCTTGTCGAGCCCGTACAGCGAATGCAGGGTCCGCACCGCCAGTTCGTTATAGGCCGCATCGATCAACACCGAGAACTTGATCTCGGATGTGGTGATGGCGCGGATGTTGATGCCCTTGTCGGCCAGCGCGCGGAACGCCTTGGCGGCGACGCCGGCATGGCTGCGCATGCCGATGCCGATGGCCGAGACCTTGACCACGTCCGTCGCGCCCTGCAGCGCCTGATACTGGATGGTGTCGCGCTGGCTCTCCAGCATCGTGCGGGCGCGCTCGTAATCGGCCGTGGGCACGGTGAAGGTGACGTCAGTCGATCCGGTGTCGTGCGCGACGTTCTGCACGATCATGTCGACGTTGATATTGGCCTCGG